>CADBOH010000092.1 GCA_902796285.1 uncultured Eubacteriales bacterium
TGCGCTGATGTTGTTGGTGACATATGTAGCACTCTCTGCGGGGCTAGTGGGGCGTGTGTAGCGGTTACTATTACTAAAAATTTTGCAAACATAAATGCTTCAACTATAATTACAATTATAATATCAGGCTTAATAGCTGCATTGATGGTATTCTTTAAAGCGGTAATGAAAACAAAAACGCTAAAAAATTCCAATAAAATTATTTTAAAATTAGGCGCTATGCTTGAAAAGACGATTTATAAACAAAAAAAGAAGGAAAATTGAAAAAGTTTGGAAAAGTTATTGACAAAACTGTTTTAAAATGCTAAAATACATGCATGAAAGTAGAAGTTCCACTTCTCACCATTCGGCAATAGGGCTAGAATTGGTAAAAACTTAATTATTTGTAATTGGTTTTTTGGTGGAATTTTATGCTTCCACCAAATTTTTATTTAAAAGGGGTAAAAGACTATTTTTAAGGAATTATCAATAAACGAAGAAATCACTGCACAGCAGGTTCGTTTAATCGGAGAAAATGGAGAACAACTTGGTATTGTTTCCAGAGCAGAGGCGCTTCAAAAAGCGGAAGATGCAAAGCTTGATCTTGTTTTAATGTCTGGTGGTACAGTTCCGCCAGTGTGCAAACTTCTTAATTACGGCAAATATAAGTATGACGCAATTAAAAAGGATAAAGAGATTAAAAAAGCGCAAAAAGTTGTTGAAACAAAAGAAGTTCGCTTATCAATGACAATTGATGAACACGACAAGGTTTATCGTATTTCTAATGCAACCAAATTCTTGCAAGAGGGTAATAAGGTAAAGATTTCATTAAAAATGAAGGGTCGTGAGCAAGCTTATGTAAAAAAAGCAATAGAGATTGTTAAAGATTTTTGCGATAGACTAACTGAGTTTGGTGCTGTTGATAAAGAGCCAGAAGTAGTTGGAAGAAATATATTTGTAATTATTACCCCTAAAAAGCAGAAATAAAAGGAGAAAGAAAATGCCAAAACAAAAAACACACAGCGGCTGTAAAAAACGTTTTCACATTACAGCAAATGGTAAGGTAAAGTTTGCTAGACCTGGAAAAGGCCACTTCCTTACAAAGAAATCACAAAATGTTAAAAGAAAATTAAGAAAGGGATCTTATATTGCAGGAAAGAACACTCAAAACATTAAATCCCTTTTGGCTAGATAGGAGGGTGACTTAAATGAGAATTAAAAGAGCAGTTAACGCAGTAAAGAAACGTCGTTCTATTCTTAAAAGCGCAAAAGGTTATAGAGGAGCAAAGTCAAAACTCTATAGAACAGCAAGAGAACAGGTTATGAAGAGTGGCCAATATGCTTATGTTGGACGTAGACTTAAGAAAAGAAATTTTAGAGCTCTCTGGATTACAAGAATTAATGCAGGATGCAGACAAAATGGAATTTCTTATTCAAAATTCATTGCTGGACTCAAAGACAAGGGTATTGAACTTAATAGAAAAGTTCTTGCTGATATGGCAGTTCGCGAGCCTGAAGCTTTCGCTTCACTTGTTGGACAGGTTAAATAATGCTTAAAGCAAGCATCAATTTAATTAAAGATTTAAAAAAGCAAAAACGTGAAAATAGTTCTTTGCTTTTTTTGGATAATATCAAAATTATAAAAGACGCAGTAAACAATGGATTGAAGCCGAAGCTATTATTGGCTGAAAATGAAGATTTGAAAGTAATTGATGGTTGTGAAACCTATAAGGTTGACAGAAAAACAATTGAAATTCTTGCAGATACAAAAACACCACAAGGTGTAGTTTGTATTGCAGAATACACACAACATACTGTGAAAAAGCCTGAGTGTAATTTTTTGGTACTTGATAGACTTCAAGATCCAGGAAACGTTGGATCACTTATCCGTACGGCCACAGCATGTGGATTTGATTGTGTATTTTTAGTAGACAGCGTAAAGATTAACAATCCAAAGTTAATAAGAAGCAGTGTTGGAACAATATTTCAAAACAAGATTTACTCATTAACAATGGAAGAATTTGTAAAACTTGCTAAGACTTGGGATTTAAAACTTGTTATGGCTGATATGGATGGAGAAAACGTTTTTGAAATGGATTTTACTGAAATTCTAGGGCTTGTTGTTGGTAATGAAGGCGCGGGAGTTAGTGATCAAATGGCAAAACTTTGCTCTTATTCAACAAAAATTCCAATGAAAAATGGCGTTGAGAGCCTTAATGCTTCTGTTTCAGGGTCTATTATAATGTATCAAATTGCAAATAAAAATTTAAAATTTAAGGAGTAATTATGTCTGGACACTCAAAATGGCACAATATACAGGCCAGAAAAGGAAAAAGTGATGCTCAAAGAGGAAAAATATTTACAAAGATAGGAAGAGAAATCGCCGTTATTGTTAAAGCCGGTGGTGCAGATCCTGTTTCAAACCCAAAACTTAAGGACGTTATTGCAAAAGCAAAACAAAATAACATGCCTAATGATTCAATTGAAAGAAGCATCAAAAAGGCAGCAGGTGAAATGGGTGGCGTAAATTATGAAAGTTGCACATATGAAGGCTATGGTCAGGGCGGATCGGCTGTTATTGTTGAATGCTTAACAGATAATAAAAATAGAACCGCCGGCGATGTTCGTCACGCTTTTGATAAATTTGGTGGTGCGCTTGGCTCAACAGGATGCGGAAGTTATCTTTTCCAAAGAAAAGGTATTGTTGCTGTTGAAAAAGATGAAAAAGTTGATGCTGATGAATTTATGATGACAGCACTTGATTGCGGTGCAACTGATGTTGTTGAATATGATGACTCATTTGAAGTTGTTACAGTTGCTAATGAACATGGAAAAGTTGCTGAGGGTCTTGAAAAAGCAGGATATACAGTTGCTAGTTCAGAAACTACGCTTGTTCCAGATAGTTTTGTTGATCTTGAAGAGGCAAAACTTGATAAGTTTATTAAAATGATTGATTCTCTTGAAGATCTTGATGATGTTCAAGAAGTATATCATAATGTTAATATTCCTGATGAAGAGTAGTAAAAAGGACCACATTTGTGGCCTTTTTTTGTGTAAAATACACTTAAATCTTTTTCAACAAAAAAACAAAAATTGTGTATAATGAATTTGGAAAAAAGTATTGAATTTACAAATTATTTATGCTATAATTAGATTAATTAAGGAGGATTTATTATGTGGAACGGATATAACGACTGGGATAACGACAAAGATGATGCAAATGAAAGAAATGGTTTGGCTTTTCAGATAAATAGAAATGAAAGCAGAATCAAGGAAATCGAAAAGTTAATTCAACCTCTTAGAAAATTAAGAGAGGAAAATGCAGGCGAAGAAGAATTGATTTGCCAAGAACTTGATAGACAAATTGGAGAATATAACAAAGAAATAAAGAGCCTTAAAGATGATATCGAATTTTTGCAATCAAGACTTACTGAGATTGAAAGAGAAAGGGATTAAAAACTCAAGGGAAAAAATCGAGAGACACTTGTAGAAGAATTAGATAAATATAATAAACTTGATAAAGAGTGCGGTATATTTTGAAATGAAAAAAACGTAGCCTTGCATTTTTAGGGGGAATTTATAATGACTAGAGAAGAATACGAACTATACAAACAAAAATATAGATTGGAATTGGAAAAGAAGCAAAAACAAATTCGTGATAAAATTTTTGATTTAGAAAAACAAATTCAACAATGTTATGAGAGATATGAGGAACTTTATTTATTGGCTCAAGCAAATAATAAAGTGCTTGTTGATCTTGAAAATAAGAAAAGAAACGCTTCTGCAGATGAGAAAAAACAGTATGCTTATAATCAAAAATTGTTAATGGAAAAACAAACTGAAATTTATGAAGAGCGAAAGAAGTATGCTGTACTATCAAAACAAAAAGTTGAAGAAAAACGTACTTTAATCGAAAAACATAAGGATCTTGAAATTAAAAAAGGTGCTGAGCCTTATATTGAAGAACCTGAACAAAATTAATCCAGCTCTTGCTGGATTTTTTATTTTTATTTATAAAAATAATTTGACTAAAAAAATCAAATAATGTAATATGTAATTATGATTATATTAGGAATTGACCCAGGGTATGCAATAGTTGGATATGGGGTAATAGATACAGAAAAAAAAGATATGGTAGTTGATTATGGTGCTATCACAACACCAAAAGAAGATTCTATGCCAGTTAGACTTCAAGCAATTGAGCAAAGTTTAATCTATTTGTTTAACAAGTATAAACCTGAAGTTGTTGCAATAGAAGAGCTTTTTTATTTTAAAAATCAAAAAACTGTTATACCTGTGGCGGAAGCAAGAGGAGTTATAGTTTTAACATGTCAAAAGTATTGTGGAAATATTTATGAATATACACCACTTCAAATAAAACAAGCACTTACTGGACAAGGTAGAGCTGAAAAAGCACAAGTTCAGTATATGGTTAAAGCAATTTTAAATTTAAATTCAATCCCAAAGCCGGATGATGCTGCTGACGCACTAGCTGTTGCTATTTGCCATAGTCAAACGAGCAGTGCATTAAATTTAAACAAAGTTTAGGAGATAAGATGATAGCATTTTTAATTGGAGTTATAGAAGAAAAAGGTGAAAACAATTTAGTTATGGATGTTAATGGTGTTGGATATGGCCTTAATGTGTCTTCAACAACACTTTTAACTATTGGACAAGTTGGTGAAAGAGCAAAAATTTACACCTATATGGCTGTGAGAGAGGATGATATATCCCTTTTTGGATTTTCAACTCAGGAGGAACGAGATTTATTTTATCAACTTATTACTGTTAGTGGGATTGGTCCTAAAATGGCGATTGGTATATTGTCTGGATTAAGTATTTCAGACTTGACAGTTGCAATCATAAACGAAGATGTAAAACTACTTTCAAAAATCAAGGGGCTAGGCAAGAAAACTGCCGAAAGACTTTGCCTTGAATTAAAGGATAAACTCAGTCCTATAGGCGTAACACAAAACACATTTACTGTTGATTATGATGAAGACGCCGTTCAAATGGCAACAGATACGCTTGTTAGCCTTGGAATCAACAAAAATGATGCATATATGCTTGCAAGAGCAAATGCAACTGAAAATGCAACCGCAGAAGAAATTATTTCAAAATCATTAAGGGGGTATAAAGGGTAATGGAAGAAGTTGACAGATTTATTACTAGCACAAAAAATCTTACAGACGCTGAAATAGAAAACTCTTTAAGACCTACATCGTTTGATGAGTATATCGGTCAAACAAAAGTTAAGGATGCGCTTTCTGTTTACATCCAGGCCGCAAAAACAAGAAAGGAAAGTCTTGATCATGTTCTTTTGTACGGGCCTCCAGGGCTTGGAAAAACCACATTATCACACATTATCGCCAACGAGCTTGGGTCTCAATTTAAAGTAACATCTGGGCCAGCAATCGAGCATGCAGCCGATCTAGCTGCAATTTCAACAAATCTAAATCAAAA
>CADBOH010000093.1 GCA_902796285.1 uncultured Eubacteriales bacterium
AGGTTCGAATCCTACCACCCCAGCCATAAAAAGAAATTTTAGGAAGGGGATTTTAAACATCGTATTGGGGTGTCGCCAAGCGGTAAGGCACAAGATTTTGATTCTTGCATGCGTAGGTTCAAATCCTGCCACCCCAGCCAAACAAAAATTTACAATTTCTTTAATTTTTTATAAACTTTCTCTCCTTTTCATTTATTTTATTTATTTAAAATTGATTTTCTGAGGAATTATAAATTTTTGTTGAATATGGTTTACTAGCTCAGTTGGTAGAGCACTTGACTTTTAATCAAGGGGCCCCGGGTTCGAGTCCCGGGTAAGCCACCAAAGCACTTCGTTATGAGGTGTTTTTTTATTACCCGGGACAAGCGCGATCATGTATCGCGCGCTTGCTCATGCAAGACGAACCCGGGCCAAGTCCCGGTCGAAATCTCGTCAACTATTCTCAACATATTAGCAAATTTAGAGATTTGGCCATTCGCATTTTACTCGGTGAGTAAAGCTCATAACGAGTCCCGTGTAAGTCACCAAAGCACTTCGTTATGAGGTGTTTTTTATTTCCCGTGACAAGTCCATATCTGAAATTTTTAGTAAAAAACATCAAAATTTCACTAAATTTTAGTAAAATATAATGTTTTTACTAATAAAAGCATTAAAAAAAACAAAAATAGGCAGTATAAAAGTAGTGTATTATTTGACTTAAAAAATAGCAAGTGATAAAATATTAGTGGAGGAATTATGTTAGCATATTCAATAATAATTTTTGCTGGAGTGCTATTATCTGTTTTAATTAACATTATTAAATTTGCACCGCAAAACACTCCATATGGTGATCTAGCACTTTGGATTTTAATATCTATTCTAATATGTGGATTATCATCTGGACTGATTTGTATTATAACAAGATTGCTGCCAAAGAGCGTGTTTAATCCTCATAGACGAAGATTTAGAACTTTTGCTGTTGAGGCAAATATTTATAAAAGATTAGGTGTTAAGGGGTGGAAAGCTTTTGTTCCAGACCTTGGCAAACTTAGCGGACTTGAAAAGAATAAAATTACTCAGCCAAATAATCCAGAATACTTAGAAAAGTTTTTAGTAGAAAACTGTATAGCAGAGTGTTTACACTTTTGGTCATTTATTTCTGGCTCATTAATTTTCTTTTTCCTGCCAGGCAAGTATGCGATTTCAATTGGTGTTATAATTTTTTATACTAATGCAATTTTGCATATTCTTCCAATATTTATACAACGATATGTACGCCCTAAAATGCTTAAAATTTATGATCGACTTGTTGAAAAACAGCGCAATAGTGCAGAAATTTTTGCAAATGATGATCAAGAAAATGTTGGTTACAAAAAAGCTTAATTTGAGAAAATTAAGCTTTTTTATTAAAAATAACTGACATTTTTACGGGTTTTTATTAAATTAATGGTTCAACCATAGTGTCAGGAATGTCAATTCCTAATAGTTTAAGTATAGTCGGCGCAACATTTGCAATCGATTTTCCTTTTTTTATTTTTAGTTTTTTGTGATTTTCTGTTGCAATTATTATTGGAACTGGGTTTGAAGTGTGAGAGGTTATTTTGTTGCCTTTTTCATCAAACATACATTCAGCGTTTCCGTGATCCGCTGTGATTATGCAATCTCCACCGGCCATTATTGTGGCAAGAGCAAGAGCATATGCTTGCTTTTCTACGCATGTGATGGCTTTTTTTGTTGCCTCAAAATTACCGGTATGGCCAATCATATCTGGGTTTGAGTAATTTACTAAAACAAAGTCATATTTCCCTGATGCTATTGCATCGAGCGTGTTTTCAGTTATTTCAATTGCACGCATTTTTGGATAGTATGAAAAATCTTGAGTATCAATGCTGTCGATTAGTTTTCGTTCTTCCCCTTTGTACGCTTTTTCGATGCCTCCGTTGAAGAAAAAAGTTACATGTGCGTATTTAGTTGTTTCAGCGATATGATATTGAGTTAACCCATTTTTTGATAAAATGGCAGCCAAGTTATCCTCTATAACCAACGGAGGAAAGATGGTATTTAGATGACTAAGTTTGTCTGAATATTCCTGCATAGGTGAGTAGAGCAAGTTTTTGAATTTTTTTGTGTCAAATTTATCAAAACTATTGTCGGTGAAGGCAAAAGATATTTCCCTAGCCCTATCCGAGCGGTAATTAAAGAAAATCACGCTATCATTGTCGTTTATTGTACCATTTTTTTCAAGCAATGTTGGTAAAACAAATTCATCATACACGCCATTTGCGTAACTTTCATTTAAAACTTCAGCGTAGGATTTGTTTGTAAAATTCTTTCCATATACAAGGCAATCATATGCAAGTTTTAGTCTTTCATAACGTTCCTCTCTATCCATCGCATAAATCCTACCAGAAACTGATGCAATTTTATACTGAGTATCTTTTATTTTTTCGTTAACTATGTCAAGATATTTTCTTGCGCTGTTATATGGTGTATCGCGCCCATCTAAGAATGCATGAATAAATAGCTTTTTAACGTGTTTTTGTTTAGCCATATCAATAATTGCAAGTAGGTGATTGATGTGGGAATGTACGCCGCCATCAGACAACAAGCCCATAATGTGAAGAGCTGAGCTGTTTGTTATGGCATGGTCCATTGCTTTTATAAGATGAACATTTGAAAAGAAAGAGCCATCAGCTATCTCTTTGTTAATTTTTAGTAAATCTTGATAGTTTACTCTGCCCGAACCAAGTGTTAAATGTCCAACTTCACTATTACCCATTTGTCCAGCTGGAAGACCAACAGCGAGGCCGCTTGCTTCAATTTCTCCATAAAAATATCTTTCTTTAAGTTTATCAAGATTTGGTGTGCCGGCAGCTTTTATTGCGTTGCCAAGGCTTTTTTTGCTGTTGCCAAATCCATCCAAAATCACCAGTGTAACCATAACTATTCCCTTTTAAAAATCAACTAAAAAATGCTAAAAAACTAAAAATATGCTTGTTTTTTTAATTTTTTGTTGTTTTTTTAATAAATTTTAATTATTTTTTTTATTTTTTCAACAATTTTATTATAGCAAAAAAAATAAAAAAAACAAATAAATTATCCCTTTTAATTTGATTAGTAAAAAATATTTTTATTTTTTGAATCAAAATTTTTAAAAAATGTTTATTAACACATATTAAAATATATACATATTTTATTTGACTTTTCGTAAAATAATTTTTATAATTTAATTAAATTATAGCGTAAATTTATTTATAAATTTATTCTTAAAAACGCGAGCAATAATTCTCGCGGCGAGGGGGCATCATGAAGAAATTTCTGTTATCGCTTTTAAGTATCTTTATTATAATTGGAGGAGGATTGCTGGCAGCTTGTGGCAGAAGCGTTACAACGCTTACATTATCACAAGATTCTGTTTCAATTGAAATATTGAGCAACGATCCGGATGGGGGTTACAAAACTATAACCGCCCAAGTTTCTGGTGCATCTGATACATCGGTTAGAGCAAGCACGGTAAGTGGCTACGAAAATATTATTCAGGTATCTTCACAGGCCATTACAGGCGGTAAGACTCAAATAACTGTTCGTGGTCTTACTGAGGGCTATGCTGAATTTATGGTTAGAACCAATCAGGGCAACGCCTATAAAGTTGTTTCTGTTGATGTTTATAGCACTGTTAGCGAAATGAAGCAAAAAACCGAAGAGGCTGGCAAAATCAAAAATTATCTTATTAGAGGAATCGATAACACTCTCAAAGAGGAGTCTCTTATAACTTTTACCCCTTCAGAAAAAAGTAGAAGACAAATCACATGGTCACTTGTTAATGAGGTGGCTGGATTAACATTAAAAAATGATGTTTTAAACATTGCCCAAGACTTTGAGGGTGAGGAAGTTGTTCTTAAAGCAACAACAGAAAAGGGAGTTGAAACCCAAATCACTTTACCTGTAATTACTGCAATATCTAAAAGTATAGACCTGTATTGGGGATATGATAAGAATTCGGATTTTAGTAATGAAAAAACATCACAACAAAATCCATTAAATATTGTTCCAAACATTGTAATTGATGCGAACTATGAGGCATATGTTTACGTTGATTATATTGGGGAACTTGATGTTTCTGCTTACGCCGTAGATGCAAATGGTAACGCGACTGATGATCTTGAAATTACTAGAGATGGTGAGAATAGTGAGCATAAACCACTATTTAAGATTGCTGCAAATAAAAATAAAACAAATTTAAATGGTGAATACAAAATTTACTTTAAGATTGGATATAGTGATTACGCTTATGAGGTCACTAGTCAACCTGTGTTTGTTAGTGTAAGAGAAAAGGTTAATAAAATTGTTGTTTCAAACAAAAACACATATGATCTTTCTGGCAAAAACCAAGTGTTATATTCAAATTATTCATCATCAAGCGACTATGGTGAAAAATTGACTGTGTCCGTTTTGCCAACAACTGTTATCGGAAAATCAAACAAGTATACGATAAAAGTTGAGTATACCGGTTTGACAGTAGGGAATATTTTCCCTGATGGTTACAATGGTAGCCCAGTTGAGGTAACTTGGAAAAACACAAGTGGAGATTTCTTGCCAATTGAATTTACCAAAGACGAAGATGCTTTTGTTTCTGGCGAAATAAGCTACGAGAATATTTATCTTAAAGCGCCTAGTGTGCTTTTGCAAAATTATGATCAAATAAAGGTAACTGTTGAAAGCGTTGACAATAAAGATGTTAAAACAGAGTTTAATGTGAGTCTTGTAAGAAGTGCGACCGAAGAAAATTTTGATTTTAGCAATGCAGGATTTAAAGTAGATAGCAGTCAAAGAGTTGAAGATGTTGTTTTGGAAAAGGAGCTTACACTTCTTGGACAATCAACATTGGATGGTATTTATTTAATCAACAATAGTCAGCACGTAAATTTGTCAATCAATCAAAAATCAAGCACAGATGACAGTGTAACATTTAGCGTTGTTTTAACTTTAAATCGTGATAGTTTTGGAATAACACAACTTGATAAGTATCAAATAGCTCATAGAAATGGTTATGTGAGCGATGAATATGACATCGATATTTTCTTGCCTCTTAAAGATGCGGGAATTGTTTATGATAGCACAAGTGAGTCAAATTCTGTAACTTATGCTACATACTCAAACAACATGTATGCTGCTGATGGAAGCGTGCTTACTTCAAATATAATGAGCATTGATAAGATTATACTTAAAGACGACACGGTAACGCCAGTTCTTTATCAATACAACACATCAAATAGCAAGAGTGCTGTTGCTGATATTTCAATTAAATATTTAGATTACAATCCTGAAGAAGATTTTGAGGAATTTAAAAATAAGTCCCCTCTATCTCTTGTTGCATTATTTGAAGAAAGTGTGGGGGATAATTCAGGCATTATTAGTTTTGCAAATGATAAATCAAGCATCATAACAAAAGGTGTAGGGTATACTTATGCGGTACTAAAATTTACAGGCAAAGGTGTTGAAGGCGATAATGAATTTTACAGAATTATATTAGTTGAAAGTTATGTTTCGCCAGAAGGGTTAGAAGTTTCTCCACAAAAAGACAAACAGATTTTAATTTATTCAAGTGATAGTGTCTCTTCAAATGATAGTGATGTAAGCAAGCAAATTACTATATTGTTTGATAATAAAACTACAACACATCACGAATTTGCAAATGTTGAATTTGAGTCAACATTTAAAAATGAACAAGGCAATCCGGTTATGGGGAACATGACTGTTGGTGAAAATAGTATCACTTGGGAACAAGGTAGGTACAGCATTTCAAATGTTGTTGTTAAGGAAGACTCAATCACATTTAACATCAATGCTCTTTCAATTTTTGGAGACAGCTCATTTGTTGACCAATTAAATGTGCATTATGTTTTAAGAGATGGCACACAAAAAATTTATGATATTTACACAAGAGTAGATATCACAATCAAAAATGCACAAAGAGTTGAAAAACTTGTTTGGGTAAATCAAAACGATGATGGGATTAACTTTAGATTAAACGATACACAACCGTATTACATGATTCTTTCAACAACCCCATCACAAGCCAAAAATTTAACAACTAGAAGCATTGTTACATCAGAAAGTGGTGATAGATTAAATACATTTGTTAATGTAAATAACGGTACACAAGTAGGGGATGTTAAAACAGTAAATATTTCAAGCACTCTTAAAACAGGCATGTCTGGATATATATACTTACTGCCAGAAGATGCAATTTACAATAGCCAAATCAAATACAAATATAAAACCGAAGAAAATGGCGAAACTGTTGAGAAAGATGGGGCAGTTTCTGTTGACGATTTAGGAAAAACATATAATGGCTCTCAATCTTGGTATGAGTATCTTGTTTCAAATGCTTACTTTATTTCAAATACTGAAACCAATGAGGCAAAACTGGTTAATTTCAGTGATATCTTAGTAAGAATTAAAGTTAATGTTGCCGATGGAAAGAGTTTTGATTATGCTTACAAAGTTTATTCACTTGATGACTTTAAAACAAAAGTTGATCCACTTACGCTTGAAAATACATTTGACCCAGACGCATACTACACTGTTATGACAAATCTCGATTTAACTGATTTTGATCAGGTTGATGAGTTTAATGGAGGATTGCAAGGAAAGAATAGTGATGTAACCTTAACACTAAGCAAACCTTTTGCAAATACAAATAAAGGCAAAATTCAAAACATAACATTTATTGGTGATGTTGTCGGGCAGGGTTTTGTTGCAAACACAAACAGCGGCACTATCCACAATGTTACAGTTGACGTTAATGGTATAATGCCAAGCACTCTCACTTATTCGGGCAGTGAAACTTATGTTGGTGGTATAGCAGGGGTTAATAAAGGCACTATCCAAAACGCTAATGTTTTAGGGCTTAGCATAAATGCTCCTGGCAAAACTGTTGGAGGATTTGCCGGACAAAATGATGGCACAGTTAAAGATTCACTCGTTGAATTTTATAATCTCAAATTAGGTG
>CADBOH010000094.1 GCA_902796285.1 uncultured Eubacteriales bacterium
ATCAAATGATACAATTTCACTTGATCCAACAGATGAAAAATATGATGAGTTTTACGCTTTATATCAAAACGCTTTTGAAACAACTTATATGACGGCTTTGTTTACAAATAGCTTAAAGGGATATGAAATAACTGAAACTTCAAACAATTTTTATTCATCTTATTCAGGCGGTGTAGGTATTGGTAGAAGCACAAACTTGGCAAATAGTTTAGGAAGTGAATATGTTCATATGTACTATGCTGCTGAGCAAACACTTCATTATGCAAATGGTGATGTGTATTATTCAAAAAGAAACACTGAAAATTATGCATTAAATTTTGTTGATGTTTATTTCCCATTATCAAGCGCTAATCAATTTGGTGATTTCACATTTTATGTTGGAACTTACGGATATTCAAAAACTCCAAGAATCACAACTATTACTGTAAAAGCAAATACAGCCAAGTTAACAGAATTTGTTAAAAGCTTATAATCACAATAAAAAAAGCGACCGTTTGGTCGTCTTTTTTTATTGTTTTTGAAGTAAATCAATAACTTTATGTCTAAATTTCTCAATCCTTCGTCGATTTAGCTTAGCGATTAATATTACCAGTGCCGAGAATGCTATAATTGAGAAGAATACAATAAATACGATAGGGGTATTTGCTGTTATTGAGAATAGCTTTGGCATAACGGCAATTGCAACCGTGCTGCCAACAACTGAAAAGGCGAGTACGATTGCTTTAACAAGTGTAAATGGTATACAAATTGTTAAAAGATTTAAAACCCCAGTATATGTGAGTGTAAGAACACAAAGGGTTGTGTATTCTTCGGCTGACATTGCTATTGCAGTAAATGAGTAATTCAGCACCATAAGTACGGCAATATTAAATAACATTAAAAGCGATTTTGGAAGGGATTTTTTTAATACCTGAGGTATAAAATTACCCTTAATTTGCTTGTTGTTTGGCTCAAACGTTAATAGGAATGATGGAGCGCCAATTACAAAGAATTCAAACAATAACATCATACTTGGTTCAAATGGGTATGGAAGTTGTACAAACAAAGTTATTACAGTAAGCAGTATTGCAAAGAATGTTTTCATAAGGAACAAGGATGATGAGTTTTGCACATTGTTTACAACCTGTCTGCCTTCTTTAACAATTGAAGGGAGTGATGAGAACGTTGAGTTCATTAAAACTATGTTTGATATACTTCTTGCAACTTCACTTCCGTCTGCCATTGCTATGGAGCAGTCAGCCTCTTTGAGTGCGAGGGTATCATTGACACCATCACCAGTCATTGCTACAACTTTGCCTTTATTTTTTAGCGCTTTAACAATTGCGTATTTTTGGTCAGGTGTTACTCTACCAAACACGGTAAAATCATCTGCCATTTGTTCAACTTCTTTAAGGGAGAAGTTTTCGAGCGAAACGTATTTATCGCTATTTCTTACTCCAACTCGTTGCGCAAGCATTGCTACTGTTTGTGGGTCATCACCAGAGATGATTTTAACATCAACGCCATTGTCTTTAAACCAAGCAATCGTTTCAATTGCATCTTCTCTTATTTTCTCCTCAATAACTATAAGAGCAATAAGCGTTGAGTTTTCTCCTGTGATGTTTTTACTAAATTCAGCATTTTCCAGTTCACTTAAAGCAATAACTCTCAAACCCTTTTCTTGCTGTGATTTTATGTAATCTAGATGCTGTGGTGATAGCGCACATCCAATTCTGGTTACAGCACCAAGAAAATAAATTTTATTGTTTGAAAGTTGTGTTACAGAATATTTTCTGCTAGAAGAAAACTCAATTGTATTTAATTCTCTAAATTCTTCACTCCTGCCGAACTCTTTTATCAGGGCATTTGATGTTGCATTTAAAGTTTTTTGAGCATTAAGTATGCTTGACATGATTTTTTGTATGCTTGATTTTTTCTTTTTAGAAAAGTTCATAACATCGACAACGTTCATTGTTCCATCTGTAATAGTTCCTGTTTTATCGAGGCAAAGCACGTTTGCTCTTGCAAGCATTTCAATAGAATAAGGATCTTTTACAAGCGTCTTTTTTCTTGATAATTTTACAACACCAACAGCAAGAGCTATTGTGGTTAGCAAGAACATTCCAGCAGGTATCATACTTGTTAGGGCACCACTTGTACGGGAAATTTGTTCTGCAAGTGTTGAGCCAGCAACAGTGTATTCCTTTAAGAAAGTCAAAATTCCAATTGGCACAAGCGCGATACCGATGTATTTAATAAGGCTGTTCAAATCTTTGAAAAGGTTTGATTGAGGTGCCTTAAATTCCTTGGCTTTTTTGGCCATTTGATATATGTAATTGTCTTTTCCTATTTTTTCAACCTTTGCCCGACATTCACCAGACACAATAAAACTACCAGATAAAAGTTTGTCGTTTAGTTTTTTCTCTATAGAGTTTGATTCACCAGTAAGCAGTGCCTCGTTAACTTCAACCTTGCCGTCAACTATTGTGCAGTCGGCAGGGATGTGGTTGCCACTTGTAAGAACAATAATATCATCAAGAACAAGTTTTTCTGAAGCAATTTCGATAACTTTGCCTTCTCTTATTGTTTTAACCTGAGGGGTAGTCTCAATTGAAAGTTTTTCAACAGTGATTTTGGCTCTAATTTCCTGAATAATTGCAATTGCAGTATTTGCGATGACTACAAAAACAAACAGCATATTTTTATAAGATCCAACTGAAAGCAGCGCTACTGCTATAATAAGCCACATCATGTTAAAAAACGTGAATATGTTTTTAAAAAATATTGATGCATAGGATCTTGAAGATTTAACTTTTGTATTATTTGTAAGATTTTGAGCAATTCTATTGTTTATTTGTTCGGCATTAAGCCCAACTTTATAGTCCACATCAAACCTTTCCACATTGTCAGGGATTGTTGGTTTTTCTGGCTTTTCTTTCCTCTTAAATTTTTTCTTTAATCTTGTAAAAAAGGATTGATTTTTTTCAAAAGCCTGTTGGCTAGAAAAAAGATCGGTTATTTTATCATAGCCGGGTGATATTCTTATGTAATTATTTTGGGTTTTCAAAATAATTTTATAGTTTTTTTGAAGTTTTTTCTTTTTCATTATTCCAAATTTATTATAATATTTTGTAATTCTTTTGTCAAGGTATTCAAATAGATTTGACAACTTATTAAAAATAAAGTATTCTTAATATAGTTAAATTAAGCTAATTTGAATCTTTGGAGTTGTTATGTTGATTGAAGTATCTGATAATTTAAAAAATCTATCCAAAAAAGTACCAGAATTATACGTTGTTGGTGGATATGTTAGAAATAAAATTATGGGAATTGAAGACACAGATATTGATGTTTGTGGCCCAATGACAATTGATGAACTTGAAGCAACCCTTCCCAAAAAATATAGTTTAAAGGTTAAAAGCAAAACACTTGGCTCTGCAATGATTTGCTGTGGTGATGAAAGCTATGAGTATACCACATTTAGGCGTGACACTTACGGGGATGGTGGTAATCATTTGCCTATAAATGTTGAATTTATCAAAGAGGTTGGTGAGGATGCCAAAAGAAGAGATTTTACTTGTAACGCCCTTTACTATGATATCAAAAATGATAAAATTTTAGATTTTTATAACGGTGTTGAAGATATCAAAAATAGAGTTTTAAGGACCGTTGAAACTCCTGATGAAGTTTTGTCACATGACGGGCTTAGAATTTTGAGATTATTTAGATTTCAGTGTGAACTTAACTTTAAAATTGACAAGGCAACTCTTTTGGCTGCATATAGGTATAAAGAAAATTTGAGAGATATCTCTGGCGAAAGAGTGCTACATGAGATAACAAATATACTTCACAGCCCAAGCAAGTATAAAAAGATATCCAAGCCCCATGCATATATGCAAGCGTTAAAGTATTTTAATAAGGGGAACATTTGGCCTATTTTTGGTATTGATTGCCCAAAAATTAAGTTTAATATGGTCAAGAAAGTTGAACACAAATCACAAGGATTTTTAATTGACGTTATAGATACAGTTCATCCAATCTCGATTTCATATTATTTAAACCTTATTTTAAGTGACTCTTTTGGTCTTAGCAAAAAGATGGTTGATCAGTATATCAGTATTTTATCTGGATACTATGAAGCATTAAACAAAATGCAAAACAAACCATATTTCTTTAAATACTTTAATGTATTTCCAAGTATTTACTTATTGCTTTCACATAAGTCAAAATACCTTGCAAATAAATATCAATTTTTTTATAAGTATATTATATCGCACAAACTTATTGTTTCTGTAAAAGATCTAGATATTTCTGGTGATGACTTAAAGGAGAACTATCCGACAGTTAAACCTGAGAGATATAAAGCAATACTTGATAGCCTTTTAAGTGATATATTTGATGGAAGCATAAATAATAACAAAAAAGAGCTTATTAAAGCAGTAGAAAGCAAACTTAAATATTTATAAAAATGGCTTGTGGTTAAGCCATTTTTTTTTATATTACCTTCCATTTCTTTTTTGCGTTTTCAATTGTTTGAGATGTTACTTTTTGTGGAGCAATGTACCTTACGCTGTTTTCTGGTAAAGTCATACCTTCCTCTAAGTTTGATGTTCCTTCAACAATAACTCCCATTTGAGGGGAATATCTATCGTGCCTTATTTCTTTTTCATCAATTAGTTGTCCGTCTTTGATATACTGCACATATCCTCTTGATTCATAGCCTTCTTGAGGATATTTTAGTCTATAATATTCACCTTTATAAAGCACTTTGTCAGAGTAACTGCCATCCTTGTCAGTTATTATATCATCGCCACTATGAGGCAAAACATTTACAAGTTCACTACGTGTTTTTATTGTGAGCCCTTCTTCTAACGGCTGACCATATATTTCAACGATTGCTTCGCTGTCTGTTCCATATGTTTTAATGTATAACGGCGTATCAAGGTTGTTTTTAAAAACGAGATCAGAGTAACCTTCACTAACCATAGCATCAAATGAAAGGGGAACATATGATGCTGGCAAGGAGTGATGATTAACTTGTAATATTTCTACATCGGCTAGAAGAAGTGCATTATAAAGAGTTGTAGATGCTTGACAAACACCACCGCCAACGCCGGCAACGTAGCTACCATTAAAAATGATTTTTGCTGTTTTATAACCATTTTCCGCAGTTCTAGAACCTGTCTTTTCATTAAATGATACCTCTTGTCCCGGTTCAACAACCAATCCATTAAAGCAGGCAAGGGCTTTTTTTACATTGTTTTTTCGGCTGGTTGAAGATTTTTTATAGTCGGTTGAGAATTTTGATCTCAAAGAAATATTACTAATGTAGTCATCTTTGTCTTTATCTGGCAAAATTTCTTTTAATGGCACTTCAATTAGTTCATCTTTATTTTGCCCAAGGATATCATTTATTTTTTGTTGTAATAAATCCCTTTCAACTATGTAACCTTTTTTACCTTCCTCAACTGTAAACATGTTTTCATTTTCAGGATTAAAAACAACATGTGATTTGGTAGGTTGTATTTCAATTTGAGCAATTATAGCGTTTAAATTTGAGTCAATACCACCAAGCAAATCTTGGTATGGCACACTTATATTTAAGCCTTCATTTTTTATTTTGTTTTCAATTTTCTTCTTTTGAAAAATGTTTCC
>CADBOH010000095.1 GCA_902796285.1 uncultured Eubacteriales bacterium
GACTAAAGTCAACGCTGCTTTTGAGTGCTTTCATTCGTTTAATTTTGTTTACGCAAAATAACAACTCATTACAGTTTACACACAGGGTCGGCATTTCGCTCTTTGTCGTTCACTTCAGCCTTGCCAAATCCGCTGATCTTGCCAAAAGCTATTCTCACCACTGGCATTCAGGCATTATAAAAGATTCCCATAAAGGGTTCTCTTTTAGTGGCTTGATGCCACAAGCAAACAGGCTTCGCACTTGGCTCACTCGCGCAACTCGTGTAAAATAACCGTCGGTTTGAGAATTTTGAACAGAATATTTGAGAAAAACTCTTTCCCAAAATAGCAAAAAAAAATATTTTTAAGTTTTATTCTATACGGAGTAACAAAATGAAAATAGCATATCAACCAATTAATTTATATAATATTGAAAAAGCTGATTTATCAAAAAAAGATAATATTCAAAAACATGCTAACGTTTTGTTTTCAGCTTTGCCAAAGGTTGAGGTAAAAAATACAAAGAACGTTTTTAAAATTAACAAATTGGTAAATAATTTTACTAAAATCTATATGGATGATTTACCGGGACTTGCTGAATCAAAAGAAACATTTTTTGAAAAGTTTTTGATATTATCATTAGGCGGAATTGCCAAAACCGCTATGAAATGTAAGGCACTCTCAGTTAATGGCGTTGCCGGAATTTTAAAAATAGACAATAAAGATGTAGGAGGTTATGCTTTTTCTATAGATAAAAAGAATAATCTAGGGTTTATGATGCTTACATCAATGGATAAAAAATATCATCATACAAGGGTTGGAAATAAAGCGCTTATTTATATAGCTGAAAGTATTTATAAAAATGCAAAGGCAAAAAATGTTTCAAGAATTGCTTGGATTGTTGATGAAGAGAATAAAAGAGGCGCAAATCTGTTCAGTAGATTTAAAACGAATATAGAAAAATATAAATCAATGGATGTCCATGTAATTGATACTGAAGAATTTGGTAATACTATTATTAAATATAAGACTTTGGATACAAAAATTTAAACATATTTAACTAATAGATACATAGTAAGCATGTAAGTTGGATTTCAACCCAACAATAACTTTTGAGTGCAAATGTGTGCAAAAAGCGTGCAACAAAGTGCAAATGATTAGTAAAAAAGTGCAAGAAAAGTCACTTTTGGGGTAGTTTGAGTCAACTTATTTCCGACCTCATAAAATCGGTAAAAGGCTGGATTCTTCGGCATTTTGCGCCTCAGAATGACAAAATTTTTTCCAGGCAAACTGCTCAAAAAATACAACTCGCTATTAAGGCGACTCCTCACCAGTATCATTACAATTAAAAAAGAAGGTGTAAACACCTTCTCTTAAAATGGCGAGAACGACGAGGCTCGTCTTGGATTATTGGCAGTTCGTAAACTTCCATTCGTTAAATTTTGTGTAAAAGAACAGTCGGTTTGAGAAGAAAGAACAGGGCATTTGAGAATTATTTTGGTGCAAAAAATTGCACCCTACTCATTATTATAACAGTTAGTATGATCTTTCTTGTGGCAAGCAATGGGTTAAAGTTAGAACCCTATTGTGTGAAGTTCCTTCATTTGTGTTTACACGATGAAGAAACGATTGAACAAGTGAAATCATTTTTGGATTGAATTGTAACAAAATTTTCAATTTTTGTTTACAATTAGGCAATTTTTGAAGGATAAATGACTTTATATAAATATGTAGAAGAAATATAAGTGTGCTTACACACAGAAAGTAGGTAAAATATGATAGAAGCAAAACGTGTATACAGTAAATTAGAACGTCCAGAAATCCGTAGAGAAGTTCAAAAAACAATAAGAGAAGCAACTAAAAAAACTCTTGAAAAGGAAAGACTAAATGGTTTAAAAGAAACTCTTGCCAAATTTGAAGAAAAAGTGGGAGCAGAACAACTTGCCGAAAATATCAAATTATATCATGGAATAAAGAAGTAATGTGTGTTCATATGCACAAAAACCATAAAAAAGACCTCATCAAAGAGGTCTTTTTTTATGGGACGAGTAGCCTGTAGGTTGGGTTTTCAACCCAACAACAACTTTTTGGTGCAAATATTTAGACAAAATGTGCAAATGAGCGGACATTTTTGTTACCGAAATCGGACATTATGGACTTTTGTACTCAATTCACTTCCGACCTTTAAAAATCGCTATGATTTACTATAATTAGGAATTTAACCGACTCAAAACATATACCCCTTCCAACCAAATGTCCTGAAAAAAGGTATTTTGCTTACGCAAAATATCCACTCATTACAGTTTTCTCACAGGGACGGCGTTCCGTTCACTATCGTTCACTTTAGCCTTGCCAAAATCCGCC
>CADBOH010000096.1 GCA_902796285.1 uncultured Eubacteriales bacterium
AACAGACAACTATTTTGCCGAAAATGGTAGTGACCCAATTGTAATCACCACAAATAGAGAAGCAGCTCAATTTACAATCACAGTGCTTGCAACTGAAAGATATTATAAATTAAACAACAACTATGAAAATATTCAAATTGCTGCAACGTTTAACGAAGATACTATTATCGATTTAAGCAGATTTACAAGAGAAGGATATACATGTGACGGGTTATTATTGTCTAATGGAAATCAATTTGGATACATGGATGACTTGACTTATCAATATAAAGTCAACTATACGTACACGACAGATGTGTCAGTTTATCCTACATGGAAAAGAATTAGCAAAACTGTAAAAAGTGACATTGGCATGCACGACGATGCAGAAGGACAAGTATCTTTCTATATGTACAACAGCTTAAATGTTATGAAAGGTGGAGAAAACCCTCTTACTGAAACAAACACAAGTGTTAATAAAATAACATCAAATGGAGAGAAAATAACAAGCTTAAAATTTGAAATTACAAATCCTAATGAAGACACCTTTAAAAAAGTTACAAAAGAAAAGACTGACATTTTAAATTTAACAGACTTAACGGATAGTAACAATAACATATATGCAGGGGCATATAAAATTAAATTTTTGATTTATGTTTCAGATCTTCTTTATAAGCAATCTGGTGAAAATAATGAATATATTGCTAAAAGCGGAGAGGCAACTATTACATTAATCAAAAATGAATTGGTGTTTACTGGAGAAATTCACTCAACATATACAGGCACAGGTGATTTTGTTGTTAATGAAAACAATAATTATGGCGCATTTTATGTAAAATATGGTGCTCTTGGTGAATTTTCAGAAGAAGAGCGAACATTAAATGAAATCAATCCAGACCTAGCAACAAAGGCTTACTTTAAAAACTTTGTAATTTTGCCAAAAGAAGAAAAATTTGATGCGGGCGTTGGATACAATATTAAGGCTGATTTTGACAAGACTTTAATGGGTGCTTACATATATGGCAAAAACTTTGAAGAGCTGTTTTCAAATATTTATGCAGATGGGGGAAATCTATATACAATCATAAACGGGCAAACAACAATTGATAAAGCAAAGTTTACTTTAACAGAAGTATCCTCAGGTTCAGCATATTACTTTGAAGGGGTTGAACCTCTTGTTTACACAAACTTGCAACCACATGAATTTAATATAGGAAACCACACATTTGCATACAGCTATGACCAAATCACGTTAAAATCATCTGAGGATGAAACTCTTTATGGGCCTGGCGTATATCAAGGCAGCGAAAACTATCAAACAGATAGACAATACTTTACTATTTACAACCTAAAAATTAAAAAGCTTAGTGATGAGAGTTTCCGCGACTTTGGAGAAGTTGCAAACAACTTTGAATGGAATCTTCCAACAAGTTTTAGTTTTACAGTAATTGATTCGTCTGATGAAACAAAAGTTGCAAAACTTGTTTATGCACCAAAATATATTTTATCTGAAAACGGCGAAATAAGCGATATATTGTATGATGAATTTGATGGGCAAAAAGAAATATTAGCAATTTCTGACATTAAGGTTAATGCTACACCTGTTAACAATGTTGGTCAATCACAATTCACATATTCTGTTGGCAATCAAGTGATATTCAGTTATGTTGATAACAACACTTCAAGATTTAGCATTTATGTAAATAAAGAAGCGCTAACAGGTAATAACCTTACATTTAAAGTAAATGTTATTAACAGAAGAAACGCTTTAACAGTTGCTTGTTGGAAAGCAAACGACACATTTGATGTTGAGGATTTGACAAATTATGATGCAAACGACGCTTATGATGTTCAAACAATTTCAAACAGCCAAAACGTGTTTGTTGTGATGAGCGATATAGTTAAGGTTAATATTGATTTTAACACAGGTTATGATGCACACAATTATCCAAATACAACACTTTACCTTTCTTCAAGAGATACATATACAATTTTAGAGGAAGGGCAAGCTATAACACAACCAGGATTTGTGTTTGAAAATCCTGCTCCAAATTATCAAGGGTTGGCATTGGCTGGATATCAAGGTGCAATGACAAGCAATATCACAAAGCAAGTGAGCGAGCAGGTAACAATATTTAATGTTACAAAGGGTGGCAGCGAGAAAAACCTTAAAGCGCAATGGAGATTTGATAGTATTGTTGCAACACAAAAAATTAGTTCAATGAACGCTATGGCTAGCATAAACAGCCAAACAATAGAAATTAGGGATATTGCTGAAATAGCAGCCTTTCCAGCAGGGATGGAAGTTTCTTATACACTCACTGGCAACGGATTAAACTTTGCGTATAACCCTAACCAAGAGGGTTTTGAAATCAAAAACGCGCAAGGGCTTGTTCCAACTTCTATTTCCGGCAATTATACCTTGACTATTGCTGCAACTTATAATGAAAACACTTTGGGATTGCAGCGTAAGCAACAAGCGTTCACTTTTGCATACAACGTTGAAATTAATGTTGTTGGAATTGCAAGAGATGAAGAATTTTGTTTAACATTTAATGATCAAAATCAAATTGGAAATGTTGACATTATCACTTATCTTAACGGAAGTGAAACCCCTACAACATTAAACCTTCTACCATCAAAAGATGGAAATACGGGTGAGTACGGCTACTATATTACAGTAGGTGAGGATAGTGAGATTAAAAACGCTGGCAACTATACTTTAACTATCCACGTAGATTCAAGATATACAGAAATTTTTGAGATTGATGAAAATAAAGAATCTGCAATAATAAGAGTTTTAAAATACACAATTCTTTTAAGAGATTACACAGATCAAATCAATCTTTCAAAGTATTATAGAACTGATGATCCAGAACTTGAATCAACGTTGACAATTGAAGAAAACAACAATGATAAAGTAAGGATAAGTTTTACAAGACAAAGTGGAGATGATATTGGAAATTATAGATTGCTTACTCCTACAATTATGGATGAAGGCGACCTAATAAACTACGAGATTGATGACACAGATTTTGTTGAAAACTTTGTTGTTAAACCACCAGAAAAGATTTTGCTTATTAGACTTAAAAATCAAATAAGTTATGTATACAATGGATACAAACTTGAAATAGGCTCAGCAAATCCATACGAAGATGATTATGTTTTACATTGCTCCGCCGGAACACAAAACTTTGACATCTACTTTAAACTTTACTTTATTGGTGAAGAGGGGGTTGTAGGTGGAGAACTTCTGCCACTTATTAAATTTGGTATTGATAGCGAAAAACATGTTGGGCGATACACACTTTCTGTATCTGTAAATCCAGCGGCCCAAGGAGCAAGCGATTGGGAAGGGGCAGAAATTGATAACCCAGAAAAAGCAAATGTTATAGTATCTCAAAAAGACCTTTCAGTAAGTGCAATCACAAAAACATTTGATAGAACAAACCTTATCACTCAGGCAACAGCAGTTACAATGGTAGGCAAAGTTGCAGGAGATGATGTAAATATCGATGGAACATTTGATTCTCTAAATGTTGGAACAAATATTACATTTACAAATTTGAGATTAGTAGGCAGTGATGCTCAAAACTACAACTTTACAAACCCTGGTTTTGCAGGTGGAATTATCAATCAAAAATATGTAAATCAAGTTTCAATAACATTAAATCAAAACCAAGTAACATATGGCAAGATTTCAAGAACTTCAACAGTTCAAGAAATCCTTGGCTTTGTAAATTATTCAATATTGATTGATGGTTCTACATCTGATTACAATGATGGATTTATATCAGTAACAGGGTGGACTATTAATGAGGAGGCATTCTCATCATCAAATTATCTTCAAGCAGGATTAAGAAGAATAAAAATCTTGCTGGCAAGCGATAACTTTACTGGATTTAATGCTTCTGGTTATGAAATTAACCTTGATATTACAAAAGTAAGAATCGATCTTTCATGGGTTGAGATTGTTAAGAATTATGATACAACAAACGCATTGCCAAAGATAATGAATACAGATATTTCAAGATATATCTTGGGTGTTGATGATGTTATGCTTGACAAAGAAGCAAGCGCATATCAAACAAGAGATGTAGGGGCAAATATTCCTGTAAACCTTGTTTTAAAAGGCGATGATAAAAACAACTATGAAATTGTTGACAACGTTAGAGGCAGAATCAATGAATACGCAGTTACATTGATTGTAAATGCTTCTACTCAAAATGAGTCTCTTGTAACAGATGGTGCGTTTGTGGATGATGGAGAAAATGTAAACGTTGTAAAAGATGTTTTTGCAATAGAATTTCCATTTAATAGAACAGCTGTACAGATTATTGAATCTCTTGTTTATCCAACAAGAGCAGGATACCATGCAGTTGGCTGGAAATATCAAGACGGAGAAGATTTTGTTCTTCTTACCGAATCAAATATTGAAGACTATATTACATCAGTTGCACTTGATGAGGAAAATGTTGATTCAACAACAACCATTTTCACAGCTTGGGAAATTGATGAATGCGATATTGTTGTTAGCGGAGATCAATTAAAAGAATATCAAGTTGTTGGCGATAAAGTTAGTGGAAATATTGACGATGGCTATAAGGCGACTTATTTTAGCGACTTTAATATTGTCGTTGTGGGCGAGCGAGGATACAAGGTAAATGGTATTTTATCGCAAGCAAATCAAGCAAGAGTTTTATCTCTAAACGAAACGGGCAAAACAAGCGGTATAATCAGTGTTGAAAAATTAACATCCAACTTAGATGTTAAAGTGCTATTTAGCGATATTCAAATTACAATCAACTTTAATTTTAACAAACCACAATTTGCAGAAAGAATTGACAGCAATTCATTAAGCGGAGTTTATTCATATAACACACTTAAACAATTGCAAAAGTCAGGCCTTCCAGGTTTTGGCGTTACAAATGGTACATATCATATTGAAGATTACTTATATGATAATGACAAGTTAGTTGGAGAAAAGTTTATTAGTGAAGTTGTTGACGAACTTTTGCCAGATTTAAACAAAGATGAACAAATCTCTCTTAAACTGCAATGGATTGGAGAAAATTATACAATTTTGTTTGATGCTCAAGGCGGAACGATTGTAGGAAGTGAAGAGGTAACAGCGGTTTATGGACAACCTATAACTTTACTTCCTGTTGCGCAAAAGATAGGAAAGAGCTCTGTTTGGGCTGATAGTAATGGCAAAGTTTATAGCGAAGGAGATCCACTAACTTCAGTTGGGCAAAAATCTTCTGGCGAGTGGACAATTACCTTTGTAGCACAATACACAAATAACACTTATACCTTAACTATAAATATTGACCCACATGTTAACGTTCGATTTAATGGCATGTTGTTAACAAATGGTCAAAACTTTGATCTTGTGTATGATGAAGATGTGTTAACGCTTGATGTTAGCGCAGATCAAGGATATGGATTTATCGTTGACAGTGCTCTTGTTGATGGCAATGTTGCCGTTGATAACAATGTTGTTACAGTAAACAATTTACTCGCAAACAGCGAAATTTCATTTGTTGCGACAAAGAATAACAATACGCTCGAACTTGGCAAAGCAAATATTGCGACTATTGGAGTTAGAATACTTGATGAAAACAACGATCTTGTTGAAGTAGTATCACCAGAGACAACTCAAACATCTTATACAATTACAGCGCAGACAGAACGTAAAGTTGAAATTACATTAACTTCTGTAAAAGGAACAGCTTTTGCCGATAATCTAGTTGCGTTCTCAGGTTCTGGTAATATTACCAAAACCCTTTCAGAGTTCAATAAAAAATTAGTGATTGTATGGGAAGGGTTTACTGCCGGTGCAACAATCGTTGTGAGAGTTGAATATGCAGACAATACAGTATCATTTGGTGACATTAGTAACGTATTTGAAAGCTTTGCAATAAATGGCAATGCACTTAACGTAAATGGCGATAATACAAAGATTAAAACAAGCCAAGAAGCAGTGATTAGTGCTACATTAAAATACGGATATAAAGATGCAGCGATATCACTTTCAACTGACACTGTGACAATAAGCGATGAATCAAACACATTTAATGAAGTTGATAGAAAGTATCACTACAGTGTTAAATTAAATCAAATCGACGATGACTTTGTTCTCTCATTTGCTTGCGAAAAACGTCAATACAACTTTGAAATCGTTGTAAATGAAGAACAAGATGGTGTTGGACAAATTACTTCTGCGATTCAACAAAGCATACTGTTTGGTGAATCAATAAGTGTTGCGCAAAATCTTTTAAACGATTCATTCATATTTGCAAGTTGGACAATTGGTGGCGATGTTGTTTCTACTGAAGAGAGTGACGATATTGTTATCGATGAAACAATGGCAAGACTCATTGAAAGAACTCCATTTGGTGAGGATATTCGTGTTCAAGCCAATTACAGAGAAAAAATTGCAACATTTAACTTTGAAGCAGGTTCAAGAGGATCTTATGATGTTGTTCAAGGGGAAGATAGATTTACAGTTGAATCATCTCAAAGTGTAGCGAGACAAGTTAAAATTGGCACAGATATTAAGTTTGAATTACATAGTGAAGATGGATATGAATTTGAATATTTCTTTGTTGATGGAACAATTCAAGATGAAAGTCAATTTGAACTTGAAGATGGAGTAATCACATATTATATACCTGTTGAAACAGCAATTACAAACTTCAAGATTACTTTTAAGTCATCTGATGCTTACGTTCATGTTTATGGAGCAATTCTTATAAACTATGAACTCAACAAATTTACATCTCAAGGCGGAAAAGTGTTCCTTGCGGATAGTGAAGGAAACAAGGCAGACTCAAGTGTTTACTTGCCAGTTGATGGGGTACTTGAAATTGGCGGTAATTATAGAATACTTTCAAAAACAAACGAAAAATTATACTTTGTTGCAGAGCCAAAACATGGATTTGAAGTTATATTTGCAAATCCAACACGAGATTGCGTGCTTAACCAATTTACTATAAATGACAAAACAGTTTATTCTTTTGAAGGAATAAAAGATGGCACTGTTATAGAGGCAATCTTCACAGCAAAACAAAACAAATTTAATGTTGTGCTTATTGAGGAAGATGGAACATCAGTTCCTGGTGGAAAGATTGTTGTTGACACATCTTCTGCACTTGTAAGGGCTTCTGGCAATAATAGCGCAAACGTAAATGTTACGGTTATTACAGGAGAAACATTAAATATCGTTGTTAGCACGGGCTTTACTTATAGATTCTCACTTGACGATCTTGGAAGAGTGAATTATATGTTTGATAAACCAGAAAGTGAAGAAGGTGAAGAGGAAGGAACTATTCTTACATTTACTGGAGCAGTAACTTCTCTTGATCCTTTTACAACAGGATTGACAAGCAGAACAATCCTTCAAGTTGAAAATGTTGATTGTGATGCAACTTTGTATATCTATGTAATACCTGAAAAGTATAATTTAAGATTCTTAATTGACAATAATACCGAAGTTGTTGTTCATGACGTTCTTCAATATGGCAAAACTTTCTCACTTTCAAGTCTTACACCTGAGCAGAGAGAAATAGTCCTTGCCAAGAGAGAAGGATTTACTCTTGACGGATATTACACAATGCAACTTGGACAGGGCAAAAAGTATGTTGATGGACAAATCAATCCATACGCTATTTGGCTTGAAACAGGTTATGTATTCAATGGTTCACAGTATGAGTATGATACAAATTATAATGAACTTACAAAAACATTTACAATTTATCCATACTGGGTATACAACAAGGCAAACGTTGTTGTTGATACTATTCCTGAGAATATTTTAAGAAATAATCCATATATCTCAATAAGAAATGTTATTGTAAACTATAACGAACAAGACACATGGATATCACAAAGCGATCTTTGGTATGCACAGATTAAGGTTGGCAACCAGCTTAGAATTAGAGCTTACAACCTTGAAGGCTATGCATTTAAGTACTGGCTTGTGACGGTTGATGGCGGGGCGCCTGTTCAAAGAGATCGAGAGTTCTCAATAATGCTTGAACAAGCAGACTATAATTTGATTGCTGTATATGAGCCGATCTTTACGATGGTGGTAGAAGATATTGACGGCAGAAACAGTGACATTGGCAATGCATATTTAATGCAAGATGGCGTAACGATTTCTAGAAATAGTTATGATAGCACCAAACTTGTTACTCTTGAAGCGGTTGCTAAAGAGGGATACGCGCTTCTTTACTTTGAGGATGTTGACACGGGCGAAAGGTATAATGCCGAGCTTAACCAAGCCACAGGCAAGGCAAGATACACATTTGCTGGGCTCATTAATAGACCACTTAACTTAAAGGCAGTGTTTGAAGGCAAGCCAGTTGAAATTAAAATAAATTATCAAGAGCTTGCACAATATCATCAAATCACAAGAGTAACATTAAATGGAACAAATGTTGATTACAGACACACAGTTAATGCCAAAGTTGGCGATGAAATTGTGATTGAAGTTGTTAAGTCATTTGGTTATTCATTTAATGGAAAAGGTGCAAACTTTAACGTAGCAAGAAGCCAAAACAATATAACATTGACTGCACCTATAGCAGTTGACAGCCTTACAATCAATCAAAACGGCAAATACGAGATGAATATTTACTTTGAGATTGAAAAGGAAGAAATTGTATTTAATATCACAAGTGGAGTTAATGATAGCCAAGGCAAGAGTGAAGATATTATTGCATCAAAAGTTGAAGTAGTTTATGAAAATGGACGCAGAATAAACTTAAACGAAACTTCTACATTTAAACTTTTGTATGGCGAGGCGGTAAGCTTAAATATTAAGGCAAACAAGAACTATGAACTTGATCAAATATACATTATAAGTGAGTATGTTTATAGCATTATGTATCTCTATGATGGCGAAAAAATTGCAATCAATCAAAATTTTGTTGATGAAAATGTGATTGAAGAAAATTATGAGATTAATATTGTTGTAGCATTTAATAGACTTGTTTGGAATATGGAACAATTTAGGAGCCAATCAATTGTTGGAGAAGGCACAAAAGAAAAACCTTTCTTGATTAGGAGTGAAGCTGACATGGCATTTGTTGCTTATATCGTAAATAGCGGCATGCAATTAAATGAGGAAACAAAGTATGCAGATTGTTATTACGAACTCGTAGTAGATCTTGACTTTGATGGAAAATACTTTGAGCCTATCGGTACAAAGGAAAACCCATTTAATGGGGTGCTTGACTTGGGCGGGTATAACATAAGAAATGTTACACACTACAAACTTTATACAGCGCCAAGTACACAAGCCAAAGGGCTTGTTTGGTGCGTGACTGCAAATGCTCAAATAATTCAAAACAACAATGTGCTTGTGATTTCTCTTTCAGTAATGGGAAGTGGCATCCTCGCCGGTGGCGGAATAACACTTGCTGTGATTTTAAACAGAAAAAAGAAGAGAAAAATGAATGCTAACTTATAACAAAAAGACGCTTGGTTTATAAACCAAGCGTTTTTTGTCGCAAAAAATCATATTTATGTATTGACTTTAATTATTTTTAAGTATAAAATAGAAATATGGATAAGGGAATTTTAGATACTAACGGAATTTTAAAACAAGAGGAGTTTTTGCCTACCTCATTTTATAAGCGTTTTAAAATAGGACACACAAAAGATGATACAACTTTGCACCCTAGTGAATTAAAATTTATGGGGCAATTAAACAAAGAGTCAGAACAATTTTTGTTTAACGCATGGAAGTCATTTTTAAGGGCCAAAGAAGAATTTTTGTCAAGCGGGAAATCTATCAAAGAGATTTATGAAGAAAGTGACGACAATAAAGGTCTTGAAAACTATGGGTATATAGATTTTGCTAGATCAATTTTTAGCCTTGTTAGGCTGGATGAGGATCATTTGGATGAAATCAATTTTCAGCATTTAAGAAGTGATGTAGACTATTATAAAATATGCCGCAAAATATATTCTATTAATCTTGATAACGAAAAAACAAAGTTTATTGATTTTAGAAATGCAATTGCTCATAATAGGTACTTTTTGTTCGCTAAAAACGGGATCCCAATGATAGATATTGTGCTTGGGATAAATGAAAAAGAAAAAAAGGTTGAACTAACTTTTAAAGAGTTTTGTGATTATGTTGCATTTGTAGAAAAACACATAAATGAAAAAGTTGCAAAATACTTCAAAGATCAGGATAGGAGAAATTCTATCCAATTATATAGAAAGTTGTTTGGCGTTGATAATGCCTTGGAATTGCCAGAAGAAAAACGTGAAATAATTGACTTTATATACAATAAACCAGAAAAAACAATGCCTGAAGTTAAAAGCAATGTTAATACAACATTAAATGATTTAATGCTAGAATATCCAGAGAAAAGCAGAGATGAAATATTTGACTTACTATTCAAACATATAAGGCAAAATTATACCATCTTTGATGATGAAGACAATGTTGTGAACACAAAAAGAGAAAAATCAACAGCAATGTTTTTTGCGGAAAGCAGAGAAATGCAAAAGGCAGAGGATGTTTTAGAAGTTGCACAATATGTTTTTTCAACAAATAGATATAAAAAAGTCATTAAGCATGAAGGGCTCAGCCAAGAACTTGTTGATTTTTTGGATTCTAAGTTTGATACCAAAAAAATAATACTAGAAAATCAATTGAATATTAAAAACAACGAAACATATACTCATGCGTTTTTGGAAAATATTAGACATTCTATTTTTCATGATAAAGCTATAATTGACCAAAGTGGAAATATAATTTTTAGAATGCGCAACATTGAGGGGAAAAGGGCGTATAGAAGATATAAAGATAAAGTCCAAAAATTAAATATAAATCATGCAGACTATTATCCGGAGTTGTATCGTTTAAGCAAAGCCAATGCAGAAAAAACAAATACAGTCATTACGATTTGTAGATTAACCCCAACAGAAGTGATGTATATTTGTGAACAAATAATGGGTGGTGGAAGTCCTGTTACAAGTGAGCAAGAAGTATATGTGAAAGAAAAGTCAACTTCTCAGGTAAATACAAGCCAGATTGCTGGAGGGAGCGGAGAAGAAGTTTTTGATAATGCAAACATCAAAAACCCAAAACCAGAAAACATAATAAAAGAAAAAAAATTAACTAAAAAGCAACTAAGACAACAAGAAAGAAAAAAGAAAATAGCTGAGCGTAATGCAAGGGGAGTTGCACATCAAAAGCATAAAACTCATGAAGAAGATGAAGAAAAAGAAAACGAATAGGTGACGGTGCAACTAAATTATTTAAAATACACTTGACAATAGGATGGTAATTTACTATAATAAAAAATAGCAGTAGATTACTGTCCTTGTTTTTTGTTGTAAAACAAAAGACCATTTTAGTCCAAAAGGAGGTATAAAAAGATATGAATAAGTATGAACTTCTATATATCATATCTTCTGACGTTGCCGAAGAAAAACGTGAAGAAATTATTAAAAAATTTACTTCTTACGTTGAAAACAAAAAGGGAACTGTTGAAGGTATCGATAAATGGGGAATGAGAAAATTTGCATATCCTATCGACTTCAAAAACGAAGGATATTACGTTCTCATGAACATCACTATGGATCCAGAAGAAGTTGATCCAATGGCAAAACTTATGAACATCACAGAAGGCGTTGTTCGTCAAATTTTCGTTAGAAAATAATTAAGGAGAAAATTATGAATAAAGTTATTTTAATAGGAAATTTAACTAGAGATCCAGAACTTTCAACTACAAACAATGGAGTTTCTGTTTGCAGATTCTCAATTGCAGTTCAAAGAAGATTTGCATCTAACGAAGGTGGAAATCAAGCAGACTTTTTCAACATTGTTGTTTGGAGAGGTCAGGCAGAAAACTGTCATAAATTTTTAAAGAAAGGTTCAAAGTGTGCTGTTGTTGGAAGACTTCAAAATTCTTCATATGAAGCACAAGATGGAACAAAAAGATATACAACTGATATCGTTGCAGAAGAAGTTGAATTTTTAGGGACTAGACCAGCAGAAGATGGCACTTTCCCAAAAAATGATACAAACGCTGGCGGAACAAGCGATCTTGAACCTATCGATGATGACAGTTTGCCATTCTAATTAAAAAACAAACATTTGCCCGTGTGGCTAAAAAAGGAGAATAAAAATGGCTGAAGCAGTTAAAACTGAAGAGAAGGTTGTTGTTAGAAAATTTAAAAAACCTTCAAAGAAAAAAGTTTGTGCATTTTGCGTAGCTGGTGAAAAAACTATCGATTACAAAGATGTTGCCAAAATTAAAAAATATATTACAGAAAAAGGCAAAATTTTACCAAGAAGACAAACAGGCGTTTGTTCATATCACCAACGTGAACTTTGCACAGCAATCAAAAGAGCAAGAAACATGGCTTTACTCCCATATGTTGGAGACTAATAAAAAAGGAGAAAAATATGAAAAAAGATATTCATCCAGATTATCATGAAGTCACAGTAACTTGTGCCTGTGGAAATACTTTTAAAACAAGATCAAATGTAAAAGGTGATACACTTAGCATTGATATTTGCAACAAATGTCATCCATTCTTCACAGGAAAGAAAAAGGTTGTTGACGTTTCTGGTAATGTTGAGAAATTTAATAAAAAATATGGTTTATAATAAAAAGTTGGCTGAAAGGTCAACTTTTTTTTGAGAAAAATATTTTTGAATATTGACTGCAAATCAAACTTGTGATATTATAAAACCATGAAAATCACACAAGACACAAAAGGCGTTATTAAAAAGATTAATACAATGCTTAAAAGAGGCAAAATGGCAGGCAGAGGGCGAGAAAAGTATACAATTTTTAACACTTTTAGCGTAAATTGTTTTGGGCACGCCGTCTTTAATTTTTCAAATCAAGAAATTAGAAATTTGAGAAGAAAACATGAGGATGAACTAAGAACGTTTTTGTGTGGACTTTGGGAGCCGGATGATAATAAAGAATCATTTAAAGATATAACAGAACAACTTGAGCAAAAAATAAGAGACACTGGGTTGATACTAGAAGAGTGTCAAGAAGGCGACAAAGTGAAAGAAGGGCAATGGAAGGTTGCATATTATTACTATGATGATGGCGGAATAGATAAAGATTTTCATTTTATGAGACAAGAAAAAGATGGAAGATGGTCTAGTAAACTTGGTACTTTTATGGAAATTGAATATTATGATAGATTACCATTAATGTTCAACTATGGTTATTGTTTAGCCAAAGTTTACAAGGTGACAAATCCATACATTTACAAAGAAGCCAGTGACGAAGAAAAGGATATGTAAATTTATCTTCAAGGTGTTTAAGGAGCAAAAGGATGGTTTACGGAGATAAAGACAATTTTGCAGGTCTCATCAAAGATATCAATAAAGTTTTAAAAAGAGGAAAAATAAGGGGAGATCAAGAATATGATTTTGGTAGTTGCTATGCAGTAAATTGCATGGGACACGCATTTTTTAATTTTAAAAATAACGATATTGATGATTTGTCTGCGCACTACAAAAGCGAGTTGCATTATTACTTTTGGATGTTTGATAGATTTGATATGTTTCACTATTACACAAGCCCAAGAAGACTTTGCAAGCAAACTGAAAAAGATTTGATAGAAAAAATCAAGAAATCGAGCTTAAAAATGGAAGAGTGCAAAGAAAATGATGAACTTGAAAGAGGGCAGTGGAAAGTTGCATACTTTTTCAATTTTGAGCCAGGCAGAGAAGATTTTCACTTTATGCGTCAAGAAGAAGATGGGGAGTGGTCAAGCAAAGCGGGCTCAAGCATGAAAGTTGAAAAATTTAAAAAGTTACCAAAAAAATATAATAGTTATAGGTTAATAAAAATATATAAAGTTACAAATCCATATATTGTTGCTGAAAATGATAGATTAGATGAAGAAAGAGAATAAAGCAGGGCGTCGAGCCCTGCTTTTAATAATAAGCATTATTACTGTCTAAGTTGAACGCTGTGTGAGTTGTAAAAAAATCGTTGAGCTACTGAGTTTAATAAAAACGTCAACCTAAGGCCAAAGGAGTTGAATAAAATAAACAGTAGTTTATAAAGCGCTTTTTTGTCAATAATTAGGTTATGATAAAAAGCGTTTTTTCTTTTGGCAATGGGGCTGCCGTTTTGGATGATGACAAATTGTGTGTTTGTATTGTTGACAATGATGGAAACAAGAAAATATGTGGAAAAACATTAAAAAAAACAAAAAAAATTTTAAATTTTCCATTAATTAGAGGTTTATTTTATTATTTTTATGGATTTTATATTTATATTAATTCATATTTTTTGGGTTTATCAATTGGGGTAAACAACCAAAGGATAAAAAAATTAAATATATTTTCTTCGTTTATTATTTTTTTAGCGATTTTAATTTCTGCATTTTTAGTTGGATTAGTTATTTTTAACTTTTTGCCCAGTTTTATTTTAAACAGACTTATTGAATATGAAATAAGTTACTATTTAAAAAGTTTTATTATCAGTTTATTAAAAACTGGGTTTTTGGTTGCAATTTTTGCGGTTTTAAAGTTTTGTCCTTTTATGAATGGAATATATTCTTTTAATGGGGCTGGCTGCATTATGTTAAACAAAAAAAGTGAAAAAGAGGCGCTAATGTGGAGAAACTATCCACTTAATTTTTTAAATTTTTTGTTAAATGTTTCAATTTTATCAAGTTTTGTGATATCATTAGTTGCGATAAAAATATTTTGGGCTTTGGATGTTGTGATAAATTTGGCGATATATTTTGCGTGTGTGATTTTGGTTTATGAATTTTTGCACTTTGCTACTTTTACAAAACACACGTGGCTAAAAGATATCACAATGATTACAAACTTTTTTGTCTGCAATAGACCCAAAACGACGCATATTGAGGTTTTAAGAGTGATAAAAAAAGAAATGACGTCATATCAAGATTTTGAGTGCATTGATGGGGAACTGGTTCCGCTTTCTTTTGTTTATGCTGAAATGGAAACAAAACTTCGCACGTTTGATAGATATGAGCCAAGTGATGTGGATTGGATTATTTGCAATGTGCTTGGCAAAAACAGAGCGGAAGTTAAGTTATGTCGCGGAATTTCTAAAAAAGATTATAGCGAGATTATGAGGTGCTGTGATCGTAAGGCAAAAGGAGAGCCGCTCTCAAGCATATTTGGATTTGTTGATTTTTATGGATTAAGGTTTGATGTAAACAAAAAAGTTTTGTCACCTAGAATGGAAACAGAAATTCTTGTTGAAGAGGTAATAAAGAAAGTAAAAGAAAACTCTTTTGAAAGTATCTTAGATCTTTGCACGGGCAGTGGAGCAATTGCTGTTACGCTTGCTAAATTTACCGATTGTAAGGTTACTGCCTCTGATATTTCCAAGCAAGCACTTGCAGTTGCGGAAGGCAACGCAAAGAAAAACGATGTAAAAGTTGAATTTGTTTGTTCAGATTTGTTTAACGGATTGAAAAAAACAAAAAAGTATGATATAATTGTGTCAAATCCGCCATATATAAAAAGAAGCGATATAGAAAAATTGGATGTAGAAGTTAAAAATTATGATCCAAAACTTGCATTAGATGGTGGAGAAGATGGACTTGTGTTTTATAAAAAAATCACAAGGAATGCTCCTGAAAAACTAAGCAGGGGCGGCTATCTTTTCTTTGAGATAGGAGAAGGACAAAGACAAGATGTTGAAAAGATGCTTTTAGATGAAGGCTTTGAGGACATTAAAGTAGTTAAAGATTACAATAAAATAGAAAGGATTATTTATGGAAGAAAACGCACGTGAATTATTGGAAAAGACAGCAAAAACAAAGGCTAGATTTGATGAACTAACCGAGCTTGTTTCAAAGCCAGAAATTATTGCTGACAACAAAGAGTGGAAAAAACTTGTTAAAGAAAGATCAAAACTTGAAGATATAGCCGCAGCACATGTTGAGCTTGAAAAACTTTATAACGATCTTTTGAACGACAAAAAAGAATATGAAAAAGAAACAGACCATGAACTTAAACAAATGTTCTACGATGAAATAGGCTCGCTAATGGAACAAATTGAAGCAAAAATGGAAGAAATCAAAATTTTGCTATTGCCTAAGGATGAAAATGATGATAGCAATGTCATTATGGAAATACGACAGGCGGCAGGGGGTGAAGAATCCGGACTTTTCTGTGCAGAACTTTATAGAATGTATTGTATGTATGCCGAGTCAAGAAGATGGAAAGTTGAGGTTTTGGACATCAACGAAACAGAACTTGGCGGAATAAAAGAAATAACTTTTATGGTAAAGGGCAAGGGCGCATATAGCAGACTCAAATTTGAAAGTGGTGTTCACAGAGTTCAAAGAGTGCCAGAAACAGAAAGCCAAGGCAGAATACATACATCAACTTCAACCGTTGCGGTTTTGCCTGAAATTGAAGAGGTTGAACTTGAAATTGAAGATAAAGATTTAAGAATTGATACTTATCGTTCTTCTGGTGCTGGCGGGCAAAAGGTTAACAAAACAGATTCTGCTATTAGAATTACACATATCCCAACAGGGATAGTTGTCTCTTGTCAAGATGAGCGCAGTCAGACCAAGAATAAAGAAAGAGCGATGAGCATTTTGAGATCAAAACTCTATGATTATTATCAAGGTCAAATTGATAGTGAGTACAAGGAGAATAGAAAAAGCCAAGTTGGTACTGGCGATAGAAGTGAAAGGGTAAGAACATATAATTATCCACAAGGTAGATGTACTGATCATAGAGTAAACGTTACGTCATACAATCTTGAAGGTGTTTTAAATGGTGACATCGATCAATTTATTGATGCACTTATCATAAAAGACAGAGCCGAAAAACTTGCAAATGCATAAATAAAAGCATATCACACAAGATATGCTTTTTTGTTGATTAAAAATTTATTCAGCAACAATTTCTACAACAAATTTTGCAGTAACTTCTGGGTGCAGTTTTGCATTTACGTTATAACTGCCGATAGTTTTTAATGGTTCTTTAAGTTCTATTTTTCTTTTATCAATTTCAAAACCTTTTTGATTTAACGCATCAGCAATTTCTTTTGAGGTAACAGAGCCAAAAGTTTTTCCATTTTCACCACATTTGATTTTAACAAAAATTTTTGTTCCATTTATTTTGTTTGCAAGGGCTACGGCATCTTGTTTTTGCATTTCTTTGTGATACTCGTTTGCTTCAATTTTCATTTTGTTTTCATTAAGTGCGCCATTATCTGCCTTTCTTGCTTTGCCTGTTTTAATCAAAAAGTTTTGTGCAAATCCATCTGCAACTTCCTTTATTTCTCCCTTTTTGCCCGTTCCCTTAACGTCAGTAAGTAAAACTACTTTCATAACAACTCCTTTTTATACATTTTATTGTATTTCAAAATATTTGTCAAACGATTGTGTAATATAAGTTTAATTGTTAAAGTTTTTGCCAATAATTAACTGGGAGAAAAATATGGATATAAGATGCAGAAAATTATTGTGCAAGTTTAATGATCGCTTTACGTGCAAAGCAAAAGGGATTCTCGTAAACGGAAAGGTGATTTGTTCTACCTTTGAAAAAGATGACAACAAAAAAGATCTTCAAGATGTTACAAAACATTTGTTTGAAAGCGAACCGAATTACGCCCCACAAAGAGATAGCAAGGCGCTTGCAATTGGGTGTGAAGCCAAGTGTCTTTTTAATAGAAATGGCAAGTGTGTTTCAAACGGCATCACGCTAAATTCTATTAAGGAAAAACCTTATTGTGTTAGTTTTTTGAAAAAGTAAAAAAGGGCTTGTATTTTTTTTGCTTTTGTTTTATAATCATTGTGTGGAAGAAATAAAAGAGGTAAAGAAGGTGGAGGCTGAGCCTGCGCCAAAGATAGAAGAAAAAAAAGTTGACCCATATATTATGTATGGGCAGGATTTTTCAATCACTCAAACCTCATACATAGATTTTTATAAAAATAGATTAAAATTTTTGGCTTTTAAAAACAACCTAGTCGGCAGATTTAATCAAAGAGGGCATTATGTTATCGCGCCCGAAGTGAAGGCCGACCTCGTGCGCATGCCAAAAGAAATCGAAGACATGGGCAGCGATTTTTACAAAGCTAGTAATGTTTACATGAAAAAGTTTTTTTACTTTGATGTAAAAATTGTTATGGGAGAGCATGGCAAGGCAAAGGCCTCATTATATCTTACTGAAAATGTTGGGGCATATATGGAAAATCCTCACATCATAAGCCACATTGCAGATTTTGAAGATGTTTATGACGATGAGTTTAGGGTTAAGTTAAGAAAAATCTTTAACCTTGTTGATATTGCTGTGCCTGTATCAGATCTAATGGTGCCAGAACTTGCAGTTATTATGCAAGACAATTTTGACTATGTTGTAATAAATGAGGGGCTTTACGATATCATAAGCCAGATTTATGTTTTAAGAATGCTTGAACTTCTTGAAAAATCTGGGCCGGAGGGGCAAAAGGTTGTAGAAAGATATAAAGAACTTATTGCAGAAAATGAGTCTGAGCTTAACATAAAATACAAAAACAATGTTTTAAAAGCATTGCTAGATCGTGCGATTGATGAAAATGGTGGACTTGAAGCATTAAATGTTAATAAAGAAGTCAAAGGTCAAGTAGTTAACGAAGTTAACTCATCGGTTGGCAAAATAGAACAGGTTCAAAAAGCAGCTGGAGTAGAGGCAATAAATACACACGGTAAAGAAGCCCCAAAGAGTGAAAAGAACGATAAAGGTGCTGCAGCAAAAAAAACAAGCGCTAAAAAAACTGCTGCAAAAAAAGCGGTTAAGAAAGCCGAAAAAGCAGCCAAGCCATCAAAAGGTGGCAAGGAAAGTCATTTTGACTTTTTAAATGATATTGCCGCCGAGGCGCTTTTGGATGATGAAAAAGGCGGCTCAAAGGGTAGTAGTGCACAGCCTAATAACGCAGGGAAGAATGATTTGCCAGGGCACAATCCAATTCCAAGCGCGCCAGCAAAGGAAGAAAAACAAGAAATTGAAGAGATCAATCTTGACGATGAGGATACCCCAGATAAAATTGTAATTACAAATGTTGAAAACTCTGACATTGCAGATGAAATAGAGACTGTAAACGGGGATATTCCTGTTAAAGACAAGATTATAATTGACATTGAAGAAAAGCAAATGCCTAACATAGACAATGAAAACATTATTAATCTCAGTGAAAATGAAAATATGTAAATAAAAAAACTAGCACAGCGTGCTAGTTTTTGTTTTTTAATTAAGCGTTTTCAGAATCATCCAAACTTTTGTTTTCAAAGTTATATCTAAACTTTTCGCTATCTTTCATATAATCAACAGTTTTTGAAACGGCATTAATAAGAAGATCTCCTTCAGTAGCTGAAATGTTTGTTAATACATATTCGCCATTTTCATTTTTTCTTACGATAGTGTCAAGGTATTTATCCATTGCAAGACCAACTGAAGTGCGATTGTCATCTTTATATGAGATAAGAGCGCTATTGAGGGCTCCCTTTCCTTGCATATGAGAGTCTGGCCTTGGAGAGTAGTTGATCCATGTTTCATTTGAAGCTGCGTCCTCAGCGCCATTTCTTAAAACGATAAGTGCAGCGCAGAAATATGACTTCAAGAATTTTTCTCTATTTTCTTCTTTATCAAGAAGTTTGATAAGAGCTTTTAACTTTTCTCCAGTTTCATTATCAACTTTTTTATCAACTGTATGTAAAAGTTTGCCAGACATGATTTGTTGCAAGTAGTTTGCAGCAAGGTTGTCAGTCTTACCCTGGTTATCAATGATGTTAATCAAAATTTTCCAGATATAAACAGAATTTTCTTTGGTGTATTTTAAAGAGCTTCCGCTCAAAATTAAGTATGATTCATCAACTAAAAATTTGTTTTTTCTCGTATATGGGACCATAAAAATCTCCTTTTTTAAATTCTTTCAATATATAATAACACAAAAAAAATCATTTGTAAATAGTAAAATTAAAAATTCTGCATACTTTTTTTAAAATTTCTCAATATAGTTTTATGGAAGAAAGAGTTGGAAGAGGTGCAATTGTACTTATAGTTAGTGGTCTGCTCAGCAAAATCTTTGGGGCGCTATTTAGGTTGCCACTCACAAATATAATAGGCATAAAGGGGATTGGCATATTTCAAATGGCAATGGCCATATATTCCCTGATGCTTGTTTTTGTGGCGGGAGGAGTAACGAATTCACTTGCAAAACTTGTCGCGTCAGCAAGAGCGGTAGGTAACAGTGAAAAAATTTACTCGCTAAAAAAGGTGGCACTAATTTTTAGCGTAACTGCCGGCCTATTGATAGGGCTGATTTTTGCTGTTTTCTTTAAGGGCATATCTTCGCTTCAAGGTATAGAGAATGGAGGGGAAGTTTATCTGTTTTTTCTTTTACTGCTTCCTCTTGGTGGAGCGATTGGAGTTTTTAGGGGGATTGTTCAGGGCCATGAAAATATGACGCCAACGGCGATTAGCCAAATAATTGAACAAAGCATAAAGTTTTTGGCTGGGCTCCTTTTTGCGTATTTATTTGGAAAGCAAAATTCTGGGAGCGGCGTGTTTGGCGCGTTTTTGGGCATTACAATCAGCGAGTTTGTTGCATTTATATATTTACTACTGACCACTAGAAAAAAATACAAGTTTAAAAAAGGGAATTTACGAGTTGGAAGGGAATTTTTTTCGGCAGCACTTCCACTCACTTTTTCTGCCGCTGTCAATCCTCTTACTAACGCAATTGAATCGCTTTTTATTGTCGCGCTTCTTGCAAAGGCAGGGATTGCAAGCGAAAAAGCAACTGCACTCTATGGATTGCAGACAGGTGTTGTAGGAGCATTAATGCACTTTCCTCTAATTATTTCACTGTCAGTTGCAATGGCACTTTTGCCAAAACTTTCATACCTTTTTCAAACAAATGATGTTGAAGGGCAGAAAAATATTCTATCCCAATCGTTTAAGTATATGTGGTTTTTTCTTGTTCCGTTAACCATTGGGATAATTTCAATTTCTGGTGTTCTGTATCCAATTATATATCCAAATATCATTGGAGGCTATTTAAATATTGTCAACAACCTCACAATTATTTCAGGATTTTCAATTATTCTTTCAGCGCTAATGCAGTTTTTGTTATCTATTGTAGAGGCAAAGGGTAAGTTTAAGGAGGCAATGGCTTTTAGCGTGGTAGGAGGCATATTTAAAATTGCAACGCTTGTTATATTTGCACAAAGTCAATATATAAATATTTTTGCAATTTCTATTTCAAACATAGTTTTTAATAGCACAGTTTGTATTTGTTGCCTCATTTGTCTTGGCAAGGCCTTCAAGGTGGATGCATTTGACTTTTTTATGCCCGCTGTTGCAAGTGTGATTATGTTTTTTGCTGTTCGCTTAATTCTTTCTCTTGTTAGCGGAAAGATAGGGCTCTTGATTGCTATTTTAGGCGGAGCAATAATATACTTTGTTATTGCACTGCCTTTAACACTCGATATTTTTAAGGGCTTTTTATCAAAATTCAAATTAAGAAGCAGAAACGTTTGCTAAAAATTCTAATTGTTGCTAAAATTGTTTTAGTATGAAAATAGGCAATGTTGATTTTAATGGTAATTTAATTTTAGCACCGATGGCTGGGGTTAGCGATGTTGGTTTTAGAGAGGTTTGTTCTATCTTAGGGGCTGATGCAACATGTAGCGAGATGCTTTCATGCAGAGCGATGCTCCACAACCCTAAAAAGACAGACCTTATGACAATATCATCAAGTTACGAAAAAATAAAAATAGGACAAATTTTTGGGCACGAGCCAGAAATCATGGCCCAGGCTTTATCGTATCCAGCGTTAGAAAAATATCAAATCATGGATATCAACATGGGATGCCCCGCCCCTAAAATAGTAAAAAACGGAGAGGGAAGTGCTTTGATGGGAGATATAAATCTCGCAAGCCAAATTATACAAACTTGTGTAAAAAATTCAAAGGTGCCGGTATCAGTAAAATTTAGGTTGGGCATCAATAAAGATATATCCTTAGATTTTGGCAGGATGTGTGAGGAAAGTGGTGCAAGCTATATAACCTTGCATGGAAGAACGGCTGAAATGGGGTATTCTGGCAAGGCCGATTATGAGGCGATAGCAAGGCTAAAAAGTGCGGTTAAAATCCCTGTAATTGGCAATGGAGACGTGACTGATAAGGAAAGTTATGAAAGGATGCTCCAAACAGGCGTAGACGGAGTTATGATAGGTCGCGGGGCACAAGGAAGACCATGGATTTTTCAAGAACTTAAAGGCAAGGCTTTTGATGGCGATAAGTTTGAGGTGATCAAAAGACATGTTGATGTGCTAAGGGCAAACTATGACGAGGATTGGTTAACCTTATACTTGCGCAAACACTTTTTGTGGTATGTTAGCGGGGAAGAGGGAGCGAGTAAAATTCGCCTTCAACTTGCAACAAGCCCATCTATTGATGAAAGTTTAAAACTATTGAAAGAAATATTTAAAAATTAGTTTTGTTTTTTTTGAAAATATAGTAATCTATTTACAAGGAGAAAGTATGAAAAGGACAATAAAGGATCTTAAGGCTTTAAGAGGAAAAGTTGTTTTATTAAGAGTAGATTTTAATGTTCCGTTAGATGAAAACGAAAACATAACTGACGCGACTAGGATTATAAACGAAATCCCAACAATCAACTATCTTTCTGAGCAAGGCGCAAAAATTGTAATTATTTCTCATCTTGGCAGACCAGAAGGTTTTGAGTTAAGAAAATCCCTTTGGCCAGTTGCTCTATATCTTATGAAAAATTTAAAATGCAATGTTTCATTTTGTAATACCGTTTTGGGCGATGAAGCAGTAGAACGTATTAAAGCGCTAAGAGAAGGCAACGTATTACTTCTTGAAAATATTAGGTTTTATAAAGAAGAAACGCAGTGTGATAAAAAATTTTCAAAAAAGCTCGCTTCAATGGCAGATATTTTTGTTGATGATGCCTTTGGTGTTGCACATAGAGAAAATGCATCAAATTATGGAGTTGCAAGACTTTTACCAAACGCAGTTGGCTTTTTGGTTGAGCAAGAAATTGAAAATTTGACAAAAATAATTGAAGAGCCGAAACAACCTTTTGTTGCACTTATTGGTGGGGCAAAGGTTAAGTCAAAGGTTAAAATACTCGAAAGGTTTATTGAAAAAGCTGATGTTATTTTGATTGGTGGTGCTATGGCTTACACATTTTTGCGGGCAAAGGGAGAAAATATAGGAACATCAATTTATTATCCAGAAAGCGAGCGTGACGCAAAACTTATTATGGAAAAGGCAGAGATGGCGGGCAAAAAATTGCTTCTTCCTGTTGATCACTTGGTGGTTAGAGATTCTGACAAAAAGCAAAAACCTTTTATTGTTGAAAGCATGAAAGGAGATATGGCTGGCTTTGATATTGGCCCAAAAACAATGAAGCTTTATGCAAAAGAATTGAAAAATGCCGGCAAAATTTTCTGGAACGGCCCTATGGGATTATTTGAAAAAGAAGAGTATAGTCAAGGCACAATTGCAATGGCACAAGCAATTGCATCATCAAAAGCATTTTCAGTTGTAGGTGGCGGAGATACTGTTAGCGCGGTAAACAAAGCGGGAGTTGCTGGCAGAATTGGTTTTATTTCAACTGGCGGCGGAGCAACACTAGAATATATTGAAAAAGGTAGCTTGCCTGCACTTGATATAATACAGGAGAGAGTAAAATGAAAAAAATAATTGCAAATTTTAAAATGAATAAAACAGCCACAGAAATGAAGCAATACTTGATTAAATTAATATCAAAATTTGAAGACAAATGTGAGGCTGTTTTGTGCGTGCCATATACTTGCTTGTCGCTTGCAAAGTTTATTGTTGACGGGCATGATAATATCAAAGTTGGCGCGCAAAATATTAGCGAAGAGGAAGAAGGAAAGTGCACTGGCGAAATCAGCGCAAGGATGCTAAAAGATTCTGGTGCAAGTTGTGTTATCGTTGGGCATAGTGAAAGAAGAGCCAAGTTTAAAGAAAATGGCAAAATTATAAACAAAAAAATAAAGGTTGCTCTTAAAAACGGTCTTGAAGTTATTTTATGTGTTGGCGAAACTCTTGCAGAAAGAAATACCTTAAAAGTTGCAGATACACTTAGAGAACAAATAAGTGAAGCATTGAAAGGCTTATATGAAAATGAGCTTGAAAACATTACAATTGCCTATGAGCCTATTTGGGCAATTGGTAGCGGCAAAACACCGCTCGTTAAAGATATTGAAATAGTCGGCAAGATTATTCGCAAAATAGTAACAGAAGATTATTCTGCAAAAGCAGGGGAAGAAATTAAGGTTGTTTATGGCGGAAGCGTAAACACAAAAAACGCTGCAACAATTTGCAGATGCAAGTATATTGATGGCTTGCTTGTTGGCGGAGCATGCTTAGACGCTGATGGATTTGCGCAAATTTTAAATACTTCAATATAATAAAACTAAAAATCGGCATTAAGTGTCGATTTTTTTGTTGCTAAAATTAGAAAATATATGTATAATTAAAGCATGGAACATTTGGCACTTTATAGAAAGTATAGACCAAAAACCTTTAATGAGGTTATTGGGCAAGAACACATTACAAAGGCACTTCAACATCAAGTAATGCTTGACAAGATTAGTCATGCATATCTTTTTACAGGCTCACGAGGAATAGGAAAAACCTCAATTGCAAGAATTTTTGCAAAAGCAGTCAACTGCCAAAACAATCAAAACGGCTCACCATGTGGTGAGTGTGAGGCTTGTAAAAGACTTGAAAAAGAAAACGATATAAACATTATTGAAATCGACGCTGCATCAAACAACCGCGTTGATGATGTGCGAGAAATTAGAGAAAAAGTGAAATTTTTGCCTGTTGGCACAAAATACAAAGTTTATATCATTGATGAAGTTCACATGCTCACAGATAGCGCATTTAACGCGCTATTAAAAACTCTTGAAGAGCCACCATCACATGTTATATTTATTTTGGCTACAACCGAAGCGCATAAACTTCCAGCAACAATCCTCTCAAGGTGCGTGAGATTTGATTTTAGACTTGTTGGAATTGATGATCTTACAAGATTGCTTGAAAACGTTTTAGACAAAGAAAATATTTCTTACGACAGTGAGGCTTTAAGATTAATTGCGATTGCAGGAGAGGGCAGCGTTCGAGATACGCTGTCAATTGCAGACTGTGTGGTTGCATATTGCGATGGCAAAATAACAAAAGAAAGTGTGCAAAAGGTTTTGGGCAGCACTGATCAAGAACTTTTAGTTAATTTCTTTGATAAGCTGGGCCAAAAAGATATTGGCGGAATACTAGAAGAAATCAACAGATTAGATCGTAACGGCAAAAACTTATCCGTGTTTGTGAAAGATCTTTCAAAGCATGCAAGAAATTTGCTTATATGCAAATCATGTAAAAACCCAAATGAGATATTGGCTTTGCCAGATGATGCGTTTAACATGCTTGAAGAGCAAGCTGGAAACTTTGATGAGAAAAAATTAATTTATTTTATGCAGGTTTTTGCAAGTGCTGAAAATGAATTAAGATATTCTTTATCGCCACGACTGCTTATTGAAACATTGGCGCTAACCGTTATCAATGGCGAAAATGTTGAAGACTCAAAAAAAAACTAAAAATGACTAGCCAAATGGGAAATTTATCAGCAAAAACCATTTGGGGAAGAATAGTTTTATACTTGCGCGAAAACAAACAAATTGCACTCCATGTTGCTTGCGGAGATATTACAGATGTTGTGCTCGAAGGGGATAACCTTATTGTAAATATTTATGATAAGATGCTTGAAAATCTCTTAAATGAGGGTAGAAGAGAACTTGAACGAGCAATTAGTTGGCAGGGAGTTAATGTTAAACTTGTTTTAAACTGCAAAGCGATAGAAAAAAGCGAGCAAGAACAAGATATAGAAAGACTTAAAGAATTATTTGGAAATAACTTAACAATAAAATAAAGGAGATTTAAAAATGGGATACGGTAATTATGGCGGATTTGGTGGAGCAAACATCAATCAACTTATGAGACAAGCACAAAAAATGCAAGAAGAAATGGAAAGATCAAAAAGAGAACTTGAAGAACAAGAATTCTCATCTTCTGTTGGTGGCGGCATGGTTGAAGTAAAAATGCTTGGCAACCGCACATTAAAGTCAATATCAATCAAACAAGAAGTTGTTGATCCTGATGATGTTGAAATGCTTGAAGACCTTGTTGTTAGTGCAGTAAATGACGTGCTTGGACAAATTGCACGCAGAGAAAAAGAAATAATGCCTTCTATGCCAGGAATGATGTAAAATGCAAGAAGATATTATTGAAAAACTAATTGAACAATTTAGAACTTTGCCAGGCGTTGGCTATAAAACAGCCCAACGCTATGCTTTTTCTATTATAGAAGGCAAAAACGAAAGGGCGGAAAAGTTTGCAGATGCGATCAAGGAGGCAAAACAAAAAATTGGATTTTGCAAGGTTTGTGGAAATTTTACCGATCAAGAAGTTTGTCCTATTTGCAAAAGCAGAAACAGAAAGGTTATTTGCGTTGTAAAAGAACCTAAGGATATTTTATCCATGGAAAAAGTAAAGTCTTACAACGGAGTGTACCATGTTTTATTTGGCACTATTAGTCCACTTGAACATAGGGGGCCAAATGATATAAAGATTAAAGAACTTCTTTCGCGTGTGCAAAACGATAAGGTTGAAGAGGTTATTATGGCAACCAATCCAGATGTGGAAGGAGATGCAACCGCGATGTATATCGCTAAAATATTAAAACCACTTGGAGTTAGGGTTACAAGGCTTGCACAAGGTGTTGCAATGGGCAGCGATCTTGAATATGCCGATGAACTCACTCTTTCAAAGGCACTTGAAGCAAGAAGAGATATTGATTAAGAGGAAAAATATGATAAACGAAATACTTGAAAAACTTATAACTGAGGGAGCGCAAAAAGCGGGATATGATGAAAAGGTCACCGTTTCTTTTTCTGCACTTCCAAAGCTCTGCGATTTTCAATGTAATGATGCTTTTGCTATTGGGAAAAAACATGGAGAAAATCCATTTGATACCGCAAGCAAGATTGTTGAGAATATTAAAAACAATGATATGTTTGAGTTTAGCGTTGTAAGACCTGCGTTTATAAATATTAAATTAACAGACAAAGCTCTTGAAAAAATTGCTAACAAGTATTTGCATGATGAGATGGGTGGACTTGAAAAGCACAAGAACAAACAAAAAGTTATATTGGATTATGGCGGCGCAAATGTTGCAAAAGCTTTGCATATTGGGCACCTAAGATCGCCAATTATAGGGGAAAGTTTAAAAAGATTATATAAACTTCTTGGTGATGAGGT
>CADBOH010000097.1 GCA_902796285.1 uncultured Eubacteriales bacterium
AAACGCATATTTCTTGGATGAAAACAAACAAAATAGCAAAAAGTTGATTGGAAAGGCAGGACAAAAACTCTTGCATTTAAAAAGTTTAGATTTAAATGTGAGAGATGGGTTTATTTTGCAACAATACACAAGCAATGATCTTGCCGGTTTAAAAAACGCAATTTTTAAGTTAGAGCAAAAAACAAAAACAAAGTTTGGGGGTAAGAGCAATCCGCTTGTTCTGTCAATCAAGGGAGATAGTGCAAGTGGAATTAGGGGGCTTGGATGCTGTGACGGGATTGGATTAAATGATGAAATCGTAAATAAAACAAATACACAAGAAGTTAAAGTAGGATATTTGAGACTAATTAAATTTTATGCTGAAAATGTTTGTGGGTATGATGAGAAAAAATATAAAATAAGAAAAAACTTTGGCTTAGATGAGCAAATTGAAAAGTTTAAAAATAAGTTTAAAAAAAGTTCTGGCAGGGAATTCCCACAAGATGTATGGGAGGTGCTTAATGATGTGCTTTGCGCATGCGTGGCATCAAATAGTAGTGATAGGTTAAAATTGACCAGAGAGTTATATGGGATCAATGAAAACGAAAGCTTTTCGATTATTGTTCAACAAAGCGTGCTAGGGTGTAATGCTTTAAAGGGATGCGCAAATTCAAGGGCCTTAAATCAGGTTTTGCGATGTAAGAAATATAAAAATATACAAATTTTTAACTTAGATAATGTAGCTCAGCTAAGTAATGAAATTAGCGAAAAATTGTCAAAAATACTAAAAAAACTCGAAAAAAACGAGAAAAATGCAGTAAAAATTGACTTTTTTGTTAAAAAAAGCAAAATTTATATTGATGATTTTAATGTAATAAATGCAAACAAAAATGATAAAATTAAAATAATTTATTCGCTTGCCATTGATAAGATTGTGTCAAAAACGCAAGCAGTTATGATGATTGACGACAAAATAATTTCACCGCTCTTGCATCCTCAACTTGATTTTGTTAAGGGTTTAACAAATAGAGAGATTGCGCAAGGATTACCTGTTTCGCCGGGCGCAGCATGTGGCAGATTATGCCTTTCAGTAGATGAAGCAAAAAGAGTGTTAAAAAAGGGTATGGGAGCAATACTTGTTTGTCTTGATACATCACCAGAAGAACTTGAAGAACTAAAAAAAATAAACGGTTTACTGGCGGCAAGAGGCGGAATGACGTCGCATGCTTCGGTTGTTGCTCGTGGGATGGGTGTGCCATGCATAGTTGGTTGCAGCAGCCTTAAAATAGACCAAGATTTGCACGAGATATCAATAGGTGGCAAGATTTTAAAAGAGGGTGTGTATATTTCCATTGACGGAGAAAGCGGCAAAGTATTTGATAAAGAATTTAAAATTTCTCCACCTTCAATTAGTTTTGAGCTTGATCAAATTTTATCGTGGGCAGACAAAATTTCAAGATTAAAAGTGCTTGCTAATGCCGACAACAAAAAAGACGCACTTACTGCGCTAGAGTTTGGTGCTAAAGGAATTGGCCTTTGCAGGACCGAGCATATGTTTTTTGACAAAGATAGAATAAAATACATGAGAGAGATGATTCTTTCTTCCGGTCTTGAAGATAGAAAGCGGGCGCTTGATAAAATTTTGCCTTTTCAGCAAGGTGATTTTGAAAATTTGTTTACTGTTATGAAGGATTATTCAGTTACTATAAGGCTATTAGATCCGCCATTACATGAATTTTTGCCGAGGGATGAAGTTTCGATAAAAGAACTTGCAAAAGATATGGATATTAGCCTTGAAGAACTCAAAGAAAAGATCGTTGCGCTAAAAGAGTTTAATCCAATGATGGGTCATAGAGGGCTGAGGCTCGCGATTACTTATCCAGAAATTGCCAAAATGCAGACGGAGGCGATTATTAAAGCAGCGATAAATGTAAACAAAAAACTTGGATGCAGGGTTCAACCGGAAATAATGATACCACTTACTTGCGATGTGAAAGAGTTTGATTATGTGAAAAATATTGTTGATGAAAAAGCGCGGGAAATCATGCGCCGGGAAAACATGAAGTTAAAGTATAAGGTTGGCAGTATGATAGAATTGCCAAGAGCCTGTTTGACTGCCGACAAAATTGCCGAGAAAGCTGAATTTTTCTCATTTGGGACAAACGACTTATCTCAAATGACATTTGGCATGAGCAGAGATGACAGCGGAAAGTTTTTGGACGAATATTACTCAAAAGGAATCTTAGAAAAGAATCCTTTTAAAGTGCTTGATGAAAAGGGTGTTGGGAAACTTATAAAAATTGCATGTGAGAAAGGGAAGGGCGCAAGAGAAAACTTAAAAATTGGTGTATGTGGTGAACAAGGTGGTGACCCAAATTCAATTAAATTTTTTAATAAACTTGACATTGATTATGTTTCTTGCTCTCCATTTAGAGTGCCAATGGCTAGGGTGTCAACCGCTCAGGCGAGGATTATTGAACTTAATTTAGTTAAAAATTAATTAAATTCCACCAAAAAACTTTACAATAATGGTTTTGTATGTTATAATCTACTTGCAAAATTAAATTTAGAGGTGAATATTATGATGATTGAACCATCAATTGACAAATTACTTGAAAAAACTAATGGAAATAGATATGTTCTTTGCACGGTTGTTGCAAAAAGAGCAAAAGAAATTGAAAGCGTAAGAAGGCTTGAACTTGCTGATCAAGATAAAAAGTCAATCACTCTTGCATGTGAAGAACTTATTGAGGGGAAATACAAACCAAGCAATTATTAAAAAATGAAAAAGAGCTACTGCTCTTTTTTTGTTTCGCCTTTAAATACAACAACTATTAACAGTTTTTTTATTTCAATCTAATTGTTTTTAAATTTTTATTATGCTATAATTTAGTTATGTTTGCAGAGGTTATCATTGATCAAGATGCTAGGGCGCTAGACAAGATCTTTGAATATATAATTCCAGATAATTTGAATGTTGGAGAAGGGGATAGAGTTCTTCTCCCTTTTAGCAATCGAATAGTGCAAGCGTTTGTAGTAAAAGTAAAAGATAATTGCGAGTATGACAAAAGCAAACTAAAAAAAATAGTCAGCAAGGTTGATGAGCAAAGAGTCGTAAAACCCGAGATGCTTGAACTGATGAAGTTTATGGCGAAAAAAAATCATTTAACACTCGCATCCATTTTAAGACTGTTTATTCCGGCAGAAATGAGAGAGGGAAAGGTTAAAGAGCTTTTTCACACCTTTGTTGTACTTGAAAATGAAGATGTTTCGCTTAGTAAGTCAGCAAAAAAACAAGCGGAGTTACTTGAATATTTAAAAGATGTTAAGCGTGATAGCTTAACAAATCTTTTAAAAAATTTCGGAGCAAGCGCGGTAAATGGTTTACTTGAAAAGGGTGCAGTAAGAAAGGAAAAACAAGAAATTAAAAGAACACCTTTTGTGATGTCACAAAGTGATAAAAGCGTGAAATTAAACTACTCTCAACAAAATGCAATAGAAAAGATCAAAGAGGATAAAACATATTTACTTCATGGTGTTACCGGAAGCGGAAAAACAGAAGTTTATATGAACTTAATTGAAAGGGTGCTTGAGCGTGGCAAAAATGCAATTATGCTTGTGCCCGAAATTTCGCTTACCCCGCAGATAATGTCAAATTTTAAGGCGAGATTTGGAGAGAACGTTGCGCTTTTGCATAGTGGACTTTCTGCTGGCGAAAAATTTGATGAATGGAAGAGGTTGTTTAGCGGAGAGGCTAGAATTGCAATAGGGGCTAGAAGTGCTATTTTTGCCCCACTTGAAAACCTTGGCATTATTATTATCGATGAAGAGCATGAACAGAGTTATATTTCTGAGTCTAATCCAAGATATGACACACATGACGTGGCCCAGTTTAGAGCAAAATATAATCATGCTCCGCTCGTGCTTGGCAGTGCCACACCATCAGTTGAGAGTTATGAAAAAGCAAAAACGGGAGAATATGAATTACTTGAATTGCCTGTTAGAGCAAATGGGAAGGAACTTCCTCAAATACAAATTGTTGATATGATGAATGAAATTAGGATGGGCAATACTGGAATATTTTCAAATCAACTTCTTGCTGAGCTTTACAATGTTGTAAACAATAAAAAACAGGCTATGATTTTTATAAACAGGCGAGGATACTCTTCATTTATGAGGTGTAGGGACTGCGGATATATCGCAAAATGTGATGACTGCGATGTCAGTCTTGTGTATCATAGAGAAGAAAAGAGGTTGAAATGTCACTATTGCGGCAAGCAATTTAAAGTGCTAGACCGATGCCCAAAATGCAAGAGTGAAAATATCAAGTATGGCGCTGTTGGGACCGAACAAGTTATGAACAAGCTTCAAGAACTTTTTCCAGATGTGAAAGTTTTAAGGATGGACAATGATACCACACAGACTAAAAATGCCCATCAAAAGATTTTGACTGAATTTAAAAACACAACACCTGCATTTTTGGTTGGAACGCAAATGATTGCAAAGGGGCATGATTTTGATAAGGTTGTTCTAGTGGGGATAGTTGATGCAGATCAAACGCTATATCACGCAGATTATCGAAGCACGGAAAGAACTTTTTCGCTTCTTACACAGGTGGCGGGACGTGCTGGGCGAAGTGAATTTGAAGGCAAAGTAGTGCTTCAAACTTACTCACCAAAGCATTATGTTTACAAGTTTGCATCAAACTATGACTACAAAGGTTTTTTTAGAAAAGAGGAAAATATTAGGCAAACTTCACAATTTCCTCCTTTTTCAAGGATAATTAGAGTGCTTTTTTCTGATCATGATGAAAATTATGTTCGCGAAACGCTGAAAGTATGTTATACTGAAATTGAAAAATTAAAAGAAAAATATGGCAAGGGAATTATTTACCTAGATGCGATGAAATCACCGATTAAAAGGTTGCAAGATAAATATCGATATCAAATTCTTATGAGGTTAAAAAATGATATTGCTGACCAGGTGGAAGATGAGGTTTACTCTATTGTCAAGAGTGCGGCTGGGAAAGCATCTGTATTTATTGAAATTAATCCGCAAAACATGTCATAACAAGGAGATAAAATGGCTTTAAGAAATGTAATAAAAATTGGAGAAGATTCATTAAGAAAAAAATCAAAACCAGTCAAAGATTTTGATGAATCTTTATGGGAACTGCTTGATGATATGAAAGCAACCATGTATGAAAATGATGGCATGGGGCTTGCAGCACCACAAGTTGGAGTTTTAAGAAGAGTTATTATTGTTGATGTCAACAATGCATTTATTGAACTTGTTAATCCAGAGATAACATCTCAAAAGGGCGAGGACATCGAAGAGGAAGGCTGCTTATCTGTTGGCAATTTTCGAGGCAGAGTAAAAAGACCATACAAGATCACTGTTTCAGCTTTTGATAGATTTGGATATCCTTTTACACTTACCGGTGAAAAGTGGCTCGCAAGGTGCATTTGTCATGAGGTAGACCACTTAGATGGAGTGCTTTTTGTGGATAAATGTTTGGATAAAGATAAGTATCTCAAACAGGGTGGCAAACTTTAACAAAAAGGAGAAAAAATGAAAATATTATTTTTAGGGAGTTCAAATTTTTCAGTTATAGTTTTAAACAAGATGCTTGAAGAAGGCTTAAATGTTTGTGGCGTTATAACTCAACCTGACAAGCCATCGGGCAGAGGGCATAAAGTTTTGCCAACCATTGTTAAAAAATTTGCGATAGAAAAAGGCATTGAAGTTTATACTTTTGATAGAATAAGAAATCATATTGATGAGATCAAAAACATTGATTATGATTTGGCGGTAGTTGCTTCTTTTGGGCAAATATTGCCGGAAGATTTTTTAAACATTAAGCTTACCATTAACGTTCACCCATCACTATTGCCTAAATATAGAGGCGCATCACCATTGCAGAGTGCACTACTAAACGACGACGATGTTACAGGCGTAACCATAATGAAGGTTGCAAAGGAGGTTGATAGCGGCGACATATTATTGCAAAAAGAGTTTAAACTTGGTGGTGAATATTTTAGTGAGCTCGAACAAAAGCTCGGTATTATGGGTGGTGAAATGGTGGCTCAGGCGGTTAAGCAAATAGAGGATGGCAGCGCGAGTTTTACGCCACAAGATCATAAAAAAGCAACTTTTGTTCAAAAATTTACAAAAGAAGATGGAAAAATAAATTTAAACAAAACAGCAAAAGAAATTGTTGCCCAAGTTAGAGCATTAAGCGAGGAGACGGGGTGCTACATTTCTATCCCTGAATATGATCTCAAAGTTGGAAGATGCACAATCTTTGATGGTGAGGCTAGTTTAGATATAGGAGAAATATTAAACAACAAGAAAAGGTTTGTTATTGGCTGCAAGGACGCAGCAATTGAAATTTTAAGCTGCCAAGCACCTTCTGGCAAGATGATAAGCGGAAGAGACTTTTTAAATGGGCATAATACTCTTTTAGGGCAAAGGATAAATAATTAATGTTAAGTGATTTAAGTTATGATGAAATTATAGAGTATGCAAGCGGAAAGGGGTTGCCCAAGTTTAGAGGCGACCAAATTTTTGATGCGATTTATAATGGCAAACAACTTGAAGAAGTAACAAATTTATCAAAAGAAACAAAAGATTTAATAAAAAACGATTATCCAGATTATATAATAAGAAAAAAATTTATTAGTAAGGATGGTACACAAAAGTTTATTGTAGAATTTTATGATGGAAACATTGTTGAATGTGTGTTAATGAAGTATAAATACGGCTATTCATTATGCCTTTCAACTCAGGTTGGGTGTAGAATGGGGTGTAAGTTTTGTGCCTCAACATTAAATGGCCTGGCTAGAAATCTTTCGGCTGGTGAACTGCTTGGGCAGGTTCTGCTTATAAATAGAGAAATAGGTGGAAGCAAAAAGGAAAGAAAAATCACAAATATAGTTTTGATGGGCAGCGGCGAACCACTTGATAACTATGAAAGTGTGTTAAAGTTCCTTAATCTTGTTTGTGATGAAAAAGGGCTTAATATTAGCGAAAGAAATATTTCTCTTTCAACATGTGGGATTGTGCCACAAATTTATGCACTTGCAGATGAGATGTTAAACATCACGCTTACAATTTCACTACATGCTACAACGGATGAAAAACGAAGAGAAATTATGCCTATTGCAAATAAATATAGTATCAAAGAAATAATTGAGGCGTGCAAATATTATTTTGAAAAAACAAAAAGAAAAATTTATTTTGAATATACTCTTGTCAAGGGTGTAAATGATAGTAATGATGACGTTAAAAGATTAAAAACTCTTTTGAGTGGGCTTATGTGCCATGTTAACATCATTCCATTAAATGAGGTTAAAGAAAGAACGCTTAAAGGAACAGGGCGCCTCGCTGCATATGATTTTTGTGAAAAACTTAAATCTCAAGGCGTTTCTGCAACAGTTCGAAGAACCATGGGGGAGGATATTGCTGGGGCTTGCGGACAACTAAGAAATAAAATATTAAAGGACGGAATTTAAAATGGAAGGTATTGTAATCAAAAAAAATGCCAACATTTTTACCGTGATAGCTGGCCAAAAAGAATATGAAGTTATGCCTAGCGGAAAAACTAAGGCGGGCGGAATTTTTGTTGGAGACAAGGTGGAATTTACAGATTCAATTACACTTGTAAAAGATAGGAAAAATCTTTTAATAAGACCACCGATTGCCAACCTAGACAAAATGTTTATTGTGGTATCGCCATCTCCCAAACCTGACTTTGTGCTTGTTGACAAAATGATAGTTTATTGTTACTTAAACAATATTACGCCATATATTATTGTAAACAAAGTGGATATGGCAAGCAAAGAGTTTTTGGAAAATGTGAATAATGACTATTCAGGATTTTTAAAAGTTATTGAGGTTTCAGCCAAGGAGAAAATATTAAAGGATTTAGAAGATCAAATTGATGGGATATGTGCGCTTGCGGGACAGAGCGCGGTTGGCAAATCATCAATAATAAATGCTATTTTTAACAATGAAGTTACATCAACAGGAAATCTTTCAAAAAAAATAGAACGTGGCAAACAAACCACAAGAATTGTGAGATTATATAAAGTGGGCAAAGGGCTACTTGCCGATACCGCAGGGTTTTCGCTTTTAGATTTAAATATGATTTCAACCATTGAGAAAGATGAACTTGCAGCATACTATCCAGATTTTTTGCAGGCCAGAGGTGAATGCAAGTATCGTTCTTGTTTGCATGAAATGGGAGAGTGTGGTATAATAAGGTATGTTAAAGAGGGCAAAATCTCAAAAAATAGATATACAAATTACTTAAAAATATTAAATGAAATAAAAAGTTCAAAAAAATATTAAGGAGCAATAATGAAAAAAGATGTTTTTGTAGCGGTTTCAACCGATCCAATAGGTGAATATCAACTTATTTGTGAATATGCCAAGGATATGCAAGGAGTGGCAGATTTTTTGCACTGTGATATTATGGATGGCAAATTTGTGCCAAAAACAACATATGATGCTCAACTCGTTTCAAATATCAATTCAAATAGCGGAATCATGCTTGATGTGCACTTAATGTGTGAAGAGCCTATTGATTTGGTTGAGGGATATATTAAAGCAGGAGCAAATATCGTTACTGTTCATTATGAGGCCTTTAAGGATAAAACGCAAATTATTGAAGTGTTGAATAAAATAAAAAAAGCGCATGCGCTTGCAGGTATTTCAATTAAACCAGAAACATCAGTTAACGAGATAAAAATATATGCTCATGATTTTGATGTAATCCTTGTTATGAGTGTTGAGCCGGGGGCGAGTGGACAAAAATTTATGCCAGAAGCACTTGAAAAAATAAAACAACTTGATACATTGCGCAGTTCAAATGATTTTAAATACAAGATTGAGGTCGATGGCGGTGTAAACGCTGAAAATGCAAAGGACATCATTGACGCAGGGGCTGATATGCTGGTAAGCGGGTCGTATGTTTATAAGGCCCAAGATAAAAAATTGGCTATCGAAAAATTAAAAGCAGAATAAAATTTAAAACATAATTATTATTATAATAAAAACTCAATAATAAAAACTCATCCAAAAGGGTGAGTTTTTTTTAATAATATAATTATATTTATTCACAAAAAACAACATTTCCGCACAAAACATCGTAGTATGAAAATGTTTGGATGCCTGCTGTCTGCGTGCTCACTGCAACCGTAAATACACTTGGATACACATCCTTAATTACTCCGCTTAATGTTTCTATTTTTTTGCGTCCCCTATTAATATTCATTTCAACTTCTCTGCCTTTTAGCGAAAGTATTTGGTTTTTAATTTGATCTATGCTTAATCCCGTTTTCCTCATTATGGTTCTCCTTTTTTGATTTGGGCTTACTAAATAATTGCCATAAATTTGCCTTTTTAAACAAATTGTCATAATTTGATTTTTGCCAGCGTAAGAATATCTCGTAAAATGTTTGGAGGTTAAAATGGCATTTGAGACTAAGAATTTTAATGTGGCAAATAAGCTTGTTTTAGAAAAAAGTGAGTTTAATGTTGAGTGTAACGTTTTGCTTGGCGACAATGTGAGCAAAATTCTTGTTGCATCTATTGATGCAAATGTAAATGGATATGAAACGTTAAATGGAGTTTTAAATTATTCGGGGACTATTGATACAAAAATAGTTTTCTTAAATGAAAATGGAGAGCTTAACACGGCTTGTAGCTCTTGCCCTTTTTCTTCAAAGTTTTTAAATGAAGACATTGTAACCGGTCAAAACGCATTTGTGAGTGTAAAAGTGGTTGATTACTCTATTGAAAGCTTAAATGGGGATAACGCTAGAATTTCCGTTATGCTGATGCAAAGTGGTTTTATACTTGCCAACAAAGAAATCCACACAATTGAAAATACCGATGAAAATGTATGTTGCAAATATGATGAGATTGATGTGGTAAAATTTTTAGGTTCAACGCAGGAGACCTTTGAAGTTGGATGCGAAACTGTGGTTAGAGAGAAAGTCAAAAAGATAGTTTTAACACAAAGTAATGTTTTGGTGAAAAATGTTGAAGCTGGCGTTAACTTTGTTACAATTGGCGGAGATGTAATCACAAGAGTAATATATCTTAATGAAAATGACAAGTTTGAAGACGGATATATGTATGATAGTTTTAAGGAAGAGGTAGAAATAGAGGGAGTTAATAGAGATAATTACGTTGAGGGCGTTGCGTTTGTAAAGCAAGAGGATGTTGCGGCAGAACTTGTAACTGACGAAAAGGGAGATAAAATCGTTGTTAAAGTGCCAGTTTGTGTCAACGTTTTTGCCTATGGGCAAGAAAGATTGCAGGTTATCAAAGATTTGTATAGCATCAAAAATGAAATCAACACAACAGTTCAATCTTTTGAAATGGCCAAGGCTGAGCCATTGGAGGTAATAGAGGGCAAGATTGAAGGAGCTCTCACACTTGGAGAGGAACAGCCGAGAGTAGACAAGATTTTATTCTATGGTGGCAACTATGTGACAATTACAAACAACTATATTAATGACGGAGAAGTCTTTGTTGAAGGGATTGCAAGAGTAAATGTTGTATATTTAAATGATGAAGACAATAGTTGGCATAGCGTTCAACTTGATACGCCATTTACAATTTCTGAAAAAACTGATATAAAGCAGGGGGCAGTTCTTTCAGTTAACGCAACAGTAACAGATGTTGACGTTTCAGTAAAAAAAGGCAGAGAGCTTCTTTATGAGGCAAAAATTAAGGCTAGCATAAACTATACAACAACAGACGTTTCTGCCGTTATATGTGAGGCTGCCGAAAAAGAAGAATATGAGCCAAAAGATTACGCTATGGAGGTTGTTTTTGCAAAAGCAGGTCAAGAGATTTGGGATATTGCAAAGGAAATGAAGGTTAAAGAGGAACAAATTGTTGTGCAAAATCCAAACATTATGTTCCCGCTTGAGGAAGACACTTCGCTGATACTCTTCTACCAAAAATCAAATTAAGTTTTTAAATTTTGATAAAATAGGCTAAAAAGGCCTATTTTTTTATGTATTTTATAACTTTTTATGACAAAAATCAAAATAGAGGGAAATATGAAATATGTATGGATTGTGTTAGGAGTTATTTGTGTGGGGCTGATATTTTTATTTTGCCCAATTAAAAAAGTTGAGAAGCCCCAATATTTAAGAATACATATTAGGGCTAATTCAAATTCGGTGCTCGACCAAAATGTTAAATACAAAGTTAAGGATGAAATTGTTGAAACGCTCATCCCTATTTTGAGTGAGGTTAAAACTTTTGAAGATGCCAAAAGAAAGGTTGAAGAAAACTTATATTTGGTTGAGTGGGTTGCCAATAAGGTGTTAAGTGAAGAAGGATTTAATTACAAAAGTAGTGCAAGCTTAAAAAAAGAATATTTTCCAACAAGAAGTTACGATAACATTACATTAAAGGAGGGACAATATGATTCGTTAATAGTAAATCTTGGCAGTGGAGAAGGAAACAACTGGTGGTGTGTTGTTTTTCCGGCATTTTGTTTTACTCAAACTCAAAAAAGCGACAATATTGAATATATTTCGCTCATTTGGGAGATAATTAAAAGTATAACCTAGGAGGAAAAATGATAAAGAAAATAAAATACATATCAATTGCAACGCTTGCGATGATATCCGCTGTTGCCGGTGTTGGTGCTACTGTAAATTTTGCTCATGACGGGGTGAGTGAAAACTATTATGTAGATGCCCTTACTACAGCGCAAACAAAAACTGTTCAAACAAAGTTGAAACAATGGGGATATTACAAGGGAGCGGTTGATGGAATTTTTGGACCAAAAACAAAGGAAGCTGTGAAGTATTTTCAACGAAAAAACGGATTGACGGTTGATGGTATTGTTGGCAAAAAGACTGCCGCCGCAATGGGTATCAGTTTGTCATCTAGCGGTTCAAGCACAACTTCACAATCTTCATCAGATTTAAATTTGCTTGCAAAAATTGTGTATGCTGAGGCGAGAGGTGAACCATACACAGGTCAAGTAGCCATCGCAGCTGTTGTTTTAAATAGAGTTAAAAGTGCATCCTTCCCAAACACAATAGCGGGTGTAATTTACCAGCCATATGCGTTTACTGCGGTTGATGATGGACAAATTAATCTTACACCAAACCAAACTGCATACAAAGCGGCCCAAGATGCACTTAATGGCTGGGATCCAACTTATGGGTGTTTGTTTTATTATAATCCAAAAACTGCAACAAGTTCATGGATTTGGTCACGTAAAACTGTTGTCACAATAGGCAATCACGTGTTTGCGGTATAGAGGTATATATGAACGATATTTTAGATATAAAAGAAGAAAATTTAGATAAAAATGGTAATAATGGCAATAAAAACGCCGAAAAAAACGAAAAAAAGAGCAAAAAAGACAAAATTATTACTAGCCTTGCAATAACTGCGGGAGTATTTGGCGTATTGGCGGTTGGTTTTGGTGTTGGATATGCCATTGTGCAAACTCAGGCTCTTGAATATAAAGATAATCTTGAAAATATATACGAAAGCAATTTTTATAGTTTGCTAGATAATGTAAATAATCTTGACAATAAACTTTCAAAAACATTAAATTCGAGTGCGTCAGACTTTCAAAGAAAGACATTGCTTGAAGCATCAAAAAATGCATCAGAGGCGGAAATTGCTGTTGCATCGTTACCACTTAATCCGGCAGATATACATGAAACCGTTAAAATGGTAAATCAAATTTCTGGATACACGTCTACGTTATCCGAAAAATTAGTGGAGGGCACTTTATCACAGGAAGACTACCAAATGCTCCAAGAAATTTATCAAAGTGTTAACCAGTTGAAAATCAGTCTTAATGAGTTTGCCAGAAAACTAAATGCTGGGTATTCGATCATCGATGGATCGATAAGCAAGAATTATGAAGCAAGCGATTTTGCAATTTCACTTTCAACTTTTAAAGACAATGATATTACTTATCCATCCATGATCTACGATGGGCCTTTCTCAGATTCTGTTGTTAATAGTGAAATAAAGGGACTGCATGGGGAGCGTATAAAAAAATCAGAGGCGCAAACAAGATTGCAAAAATTTTTCAAGAATGCAAGCAGTGTTGAATACGAGAGCGAAACCACTGGCAGATTTGATACTTATAATTTCAGGGTTTTTAATTCTGAAAACGAGATATTGTTTGTTCAGGTTAGCCAAATAGGCGGGTATATTTTAACCATTAGTGGAGCGGGTGAAAATGGTAAAAGCAGCACAAGCATTGAAGACGCTAGAGAAATCGCATTAAATTTTGCCGTTGACAATGGCATTGAGTCACCACAAATTGTTTGGTCAGATAGTATTGATAATGATGTTTATTTTAACATCACTCCAACTCAAAATGGAATCATTTTATATCCCGATTTAGTTAAAGTAAAGGTGAATTTAACAAGTGGGACTGTTGTTGGTTATGATTCAACATCTTATTTTACAAATCACACTCAACGGAATTTGAGTAGGGGGGATATTAAATATAGTCAGGTTAGCGGTAAAATCCCATCCAATTTTGAGCTGTTACAAAATAGGCTTGCACTTGTGCCGTTAGATTATAATAGAGAGGTTGTTTGTATTGAAGTTGAAGCAACAGAAAATGGCAGCAGATATTATTTTTATTTTAATGACATCGATGGCAAGCTTGAAAATGTGTTGAAGGTTATTGAAACAGATAACGGAAATCTTTTGATGTAAAAAGGTAAATAAAAAAGGGGATATATGATATATCTCCTCTTTTTTTGCCACAAAAAACTTAGCCTACATTATTCAGCCCAAAGAATTTGCAAATTAGATTTTAAATTATTCTTCTGTTGCAGGTGCTTCTTTCAATGCTTTTTCGTATGCTTCAAAAACTGCAGTTTTGATTTCTTCACGGAATTCAGTGTTTAATGGGTGAGCGATGTCTTTGTATTCACCAGTAGAAAATTGTTTTCTAGGCATAGATACAAATAATCCTTCTTTTCCATCAAGAACTTTAATATCGTGAACAACAAAGCAACCATCAAATGTAACTGATACAACTGCTTTAACTCTGTTTTCATCTTTTATACGAACTCTAACATCAGTAACTTTCATATTAAACCTTCCTTATAATAGTATCGACTTAACTTTATAATACAATGTTTTTTAAAAAAACACAAATAAATTTTATATGTTTTATATTTTTTTTGCTTATTATGCAACAAAAAGCGCTTAAAAACATAAATAGAGATATGATATATGACTATAACTCCGTAAAAATTTTTTATCAGGTGTTTAACAAAAACAAAAGTAGGCCTATTTTTTTGTTGCATGGGTGGGGCTGCGATGGTGGCATTTTTAAATCGTTAATTGAAAACTTTCCAGACAAGACTTTTATTACTATTGATTTCCCACCATTTGGAAGGAGTGACAAACATATAAGTGATTGGAATATTTTTACATATGTAGGGATGTTCATGTCATTATGTGACCACCTTAACATTGAAAAGTGTGATATTGTTGGGCATTCCTTTGGCGGCCGAGTCGCAATTATAACTTCTGCGGTCAAACGCTCACTTGTTCAATCATGCATACTTGTTGACACGGCAGGGCTAAAACCAAAACGAAAAATTGGATTTTATCTTAACAAAATAAAATATAACTTTTACAAAAAAATAGGCAAAGATATATCTGGATTTGGCTCAAAAGATTATTTGGCGCTCTCCCCCGAAATGAAAACGGTTTTCAAAAATATTGTAAATGTTTATCTTGAAGATTATGCTAGAAAAATGAAAGTTAAGACCCTGATTGTTTGGGGAAAAGAAGATAGTGAAACACCACTTTATATGGGCAAAAGATTAAACAAACTTATAAAGCACTCGTTGCTTAAAGTTATAACCAATGCGGGGCATTTTGCTTTTTTAGACTGCCCATTTCATTTTTATAAATTGGTAAACGAGTTTTGGGAGGATCCATGGCAATTTTAACGGCAGTGATATGTTCAATTATCTTTACATGCCTAAGCTATTTTTTAGTTAAAACTTATCAACTTAATTCATATGATATAAAAAAATACATTACTTCTGTTTTGAATTTTAATTTTTCGCTAGGTGATAAGAATAAACTTGTATTTACAAAACGCATAATCAGGTTTTTCATTGGCGTATTTATTATATCGTTTTTGATATTTTTTGTAATCAACTACTTTATTAAAAGTGTGTTTGCGATAATACTTACTTATGCTGTTTTCTTGCTTTTGTCACCATTTTTTGTGGTTTTTACCCATTTTTTGCTACTTCCTATTGAAATTTTGATTAAAAAGTGCTACATGAAAAAAGCGAAACGAAAACTTGGAAAATTAAAAATTATCAAAATAGGGATAACCGGAAGTTACGGTAAAACATCAACAAAAAATATTCTTTGTGCAATGCTTGAAAAGGAATATAAAGTTTGCGTGACACCCAAAAACTATAATACTGAAATGGGCTTAACTAAAACGATACTTGAAAATCTTGATGATCATGATGTGTTTATTGCTGAGATGGGAGCGCGGCACAAAGGAGATATTGAAGTGCTGGCAAAACTTGTTAAGCCAAATTATGGAATACTTACAACTATCGGCATGCAGCACCTTGAAACTTTTAAAAATTTGCAAACCATTGAAGAAACAAAGAACGAGCTTGTTTTAAATCTCGAAGAAAATGGGATTATGGTTTTTAATGGTGATAGCATATCCACCAAAAAACTTTATGCAAAATGCACATGTGAGAAATACTTAGCGTGTGACAAGTCGGGGTTCTCATATGCGGATAATATAAATTTTGATAAAAACGGCAGCCAATTTGTGTTGCATATTGATGGGCAAACAATAGAATTAAAAACAAAGCTACTAGGCAGATGCAATATCAACAATATTGTTACAGCGGCAACCCTCGCTTATATACTTGGAATAACAAAAGAAGATATTGTCTCGGCTGTGCAAGCCCTCTCCCCAACGCCGCATAGGCTTGAAATTATAAAGAGTGAAAATTTAACAATAATCGACGATTCATACAACTCAAACTTGATAGGCGCAAGTGAGGCACTTAATGTGTTGTCTAAATTTTCTGGAAACAAAATCGTTGTTAGCCCAGGGTTTGTTGAAATGGGACGCGAGCAGTCGCAAGCCAATTTTAAGCTTGGCGGGCTAATCGCAGATGTGGCAGATTATTTTGTTATCATGAATGATACAAATAAAAATGAACTACTTTCTGGAGCAATTGCTCATGGATTTGATAGAAAAAACATCTTCTTTGCATCTTCAAGAAAAAAACAAAAAGAAGTTTTGAGTTTGTTAACCTCACATGGCTGTGTGATTTTGTTTGAAAATGACTTGCCAGATAATTATAAATAAGGAGTTAAA
>CADBOH010000098.1 GCA_902796285.1 uncultured Eubacteriales bacterium
AAAAAAAACAAACAAAACTTTTAATTTACTATTATAATTCTAGTTGAAAAATTTTCTAAAATTTGTTACAATATAATATATTTTATATGTGTTTTTTGCTAATTTTTTTAAATTTTTTAGTGTTTTTTTGCCAATTTTAACAATTTTGAGCTAAATATTCAAAATTGAAAGAACTACAAAATACAATGCATTTTCTTGCAACATTGCCCCACTTTTAATTTTGTAGTCAACTTCTTCGAGCAAAGCAAAAATTCTTTTTAGTTGTATTTTTGAAAAATTCTTCACCTGCTCGCGCTGTTTTTTTATTGCATATTCTTTTACTCCCAAAAGTCCAGAAAGTGCTTTATCATCTAGATCAGAAGTTGAGATAAAAAACAATCTTCTAAAATGGCTTGTTATTAATCCAAGTAGTCCTGGCTCTTTTTCCATTTGGTCAAGTATTCTTATGGCCTTGTCTCCATTTTTTCTCCCAAGTGCCTCGGTGAGCTCAAAAACGACATATTCAACATCCTTGTTAACAAGCATTTCGACCAATTTTTTTGTTATCAAATTTTCATCTAAATCGTAGTAAGCGAGTTTATCAATTTCATTTACAACTCTTGTCAAGTATCCATTGCAATAGTCAAGAAGTGCCTCGCATGCCTCACCGCTAATCTGCTTGTTTCTCTTTGCAAATTCATTAACAATAAAATTTGTTGCAAGTGATCTATCAAAACGTTTACAATCAACAAACTCTCCAAAATCTTTAAGCGATGAGAATTTATCAAAATAGTCAAAAACAACAAGGATTGTGCTTTCTAGTGGATTTTTTAAGTAATTTTCGAGTTTTTTCTTGTCATTTTCAGTAATTTTGGCAACATTTTTAATGATTACTATTTTTTTATCATCACCCATTGGAAGAACTTCCAAACTTGACATAAGCCCATCAATAGAAAAGTTGTCATCATCAAAAACTGTTATATTAAAATCCTCAAGAGTGATATTTGCCGCCTTTTTTATCATCAAAAATGCTCTGTCGTAGAGATAATAATCATCCCCTTCAAGCAGATAAAAATTTTTAAGTTCACCCTTTAATCTATTTTTTAATGTTTTCAATCTATACCCCTCACACTTAAAATTTTACCAAATTCAATAGAAAAATTGCCAAGCTCTTCATAACAATATTTTGTATATTGATTTTTTGTTTGGCTGACCGAATAGTAGTCATTGCCAACTTCGCTGTTTTTATCATCCAAAACTACAAAATCTGGCTTAAACTCATCTAGATATTGTTTACAATAGTCATTATAATTCAATTTAAATTCTTTGGCAACAAAAACTTTAATATCGTCAAAACAAATTGACACGCCTAAAATTTTGTCATCTTTTGCTAGATAGTTAAAGCTATACGCTCCAACAAACTCCTCCTCACCCGATTCGACTTTTGTGGCTTCATCAATCGAAATATCAACGCTTGTTGAATAAAATCTGTTTGTCCCATATTTTTTAAGATCATCAACATCTTTTTGTTTTAGTTCATCAAATGATAGGTAATAATCAATTTTATCTACATAAAAATTGTTGCAATATTTATCAAGAGCGTAACTATTGGACAACAAAAGTTTTTGCCCCTTTTTATTTGAAAGAATGATGCTGTTATCACCATAAGCAGATATGTAAGTCATGCTGGATTGATTAATACGTGTTGAATATGACAAAAGCACCGAGCAAGATAGTATAAATATGCTTGATGAAAATAGTAAAAATTTCTTGCTAGGGTCAATCATTAAAAACTGACTAATAACTAAGCAAATGATATAAACGATTGTTATTTGATAAATTTTTATCCTTGACAGTGATATTTTGAGTGATGAATTTGCAAATAGCATTGCCAAAAATGTTGAGGCAGAAAAGAACCATCCTACCGGAACAAGTAACACACTTAAAAATGGCATAAGTGATGATAAAATCGCCACCACAAACAAATACGGAAATACAACCGAGAATACAGGCACTATCAACATATTTATTATTGGCGAAAGAAAGTTTAAGTTTGAGCCCATTGCGGCTAAAAATGGGAATATTGTTATTTGAACGCTAATCGAAATTGAAAGAGTTGTTGCCGCCCAGTTTGGAATGATTTTTTGAAAAAGTCGAAAGAAAAATGGATACAAAAGCACTATACCGCACACGCAAGCAACTGACATCAAAAAGCCAGTATCAAGTGCAGTTAGTGGTCGAACTAAACAAATGATAAATCCGGCAAGACCAAGGCTATTTAATGAATCATATCTTCTTCTAAAAAGTTTGGATAGCATCATCACAATACCCATTATACCCGCTCTTAAAACTGATGGTGTAAACCCGCACAAAAATGCATAGAAGATTATAAAAGCAAGTGTTATCGCAAATGCGACATACTCGTTTACCCTACACTTTTTAAGGCCCGCATAAATCAGCGCAATCAAAAATCCAACATGCAATCCGCTGACAGTTAAAATATGTATAATCCCAGAATCTCTATATGCGCTTTTAGTTTCACTATCAATCCCAGACTTATCCCCAAACAGTGAGGCATAAGCAATCGATGCATTTTCTTCGCTCATGTTAGAATAAATCCTATCCTTAACGGCAAGCCTTATTGATTCGTCGAGCTTGTAATAGCCATCGCTGACAATCACATTTTCTATCTTTGCAGAAGATGAATATCTTACGCCTGTGCGATAATAATTTGAATTAAACTGCCCAAGACTGAACATTGAAACATTTTGTGCTTCACCTTCAAAAGCTAGTTTATCACCGATTTTAAGGGAATAACTATCGTTTTTAGATATCTGCACGCTGATGTTGGAAGCCTTTTCACCATTTATAGTTGCATCATCCAAAATAACGTAATAACTATATTGGTTTTCATTAAAGTTGTCGCTTACTCTTCCGGTTATCGCCACCTGTCCAGAGTAATGTTTTGCTGAAACCGTTGCCTGCCCTATAAAGAAAAATCCGTTACCAATAAAGAACATAGCCACAAGAACAATCAAAATTTTAAACTTTTTGTAAATGATTAAAAATGTGGCAAGAATAGCAAGGGATAACACAACTGTTAAAATAACAGCCAAATTGCCAGCATAAAGGTTTCTCGCCTGGGTGATACCAAACAAGAATAGTAAAAACGGATAAAATAGTCCTCGAAAATTTAAAACCCTCTTCATCTCACAAATATATTAGCAAAAAATTTGAAGATTTAAAAGGGAATTTTAAAATTAGGTCTTGATTTTTTAAATATATATGATATAATAGTTAAAAATCGAGGAGGTTTTTTATGAGTAAAAACACTGAAAAGAAAATTGACGGAAAAGGAATTTTGAAAAAGGTTGGCAAAGTTCTTGTTCTTGTTATAGTTACCGCTGCAGTTGCAATGAGCGCTGTTTTTGGTCTTGCTGCATGTAACAAAACTAATCCAGGAGGAACAATCACACCTGTTACACCAGTTGTTACACCAATCACGGTCACACAGGCATTGCAGGCAAATCCAACCAACGTTAACAATTTTGTCAAAGAAGTTGTTGATGAAGTT
>CADBOH010000099.1 GCA_902796285.1 uncultured Eubacteriales bacterium
TTAATAAATAAAGAAAATATTGAAAAATATTTTAATTTTATACAAACAAACGAAGAAAAATCATCAAATTTATTTAATAATTTAATTAAAAAAATAGGAAAATAGGAGAAATACATGGAAGCAAAAGAGGAATTTTTGGATATATTTTACGATAATATAGATAGAGATGGCGCAGATAAATTACTTGAGTGGCTTGAAAAATCTGATTTTTTCACATGCCCTGCATCTGCAAAACGACACAGCTCATATAAGGGTGGACTTTGTCAACATTCAATCAACGTTTACAAAAGATTTGTAAAACTTCTTGAAATGGAATATGGGCAAGATTGGCAAACAAAAGTTAGTCCCGAAAGTGTTGCGATAATGGGATTACTTCACGATGTATGCAAAGTTAATACATATGTTGAAGATGTAAAAAATGTTAAGGTTGATGGAGTGTGGACACAAAAACCATATTACCGCGTTGAAGATAATCTTCCTTATGGTCATGGAGAAAAATCCGTTTATATTATAAGCGCATTTATGAAACTCACAAGAGAGGAGGCACTTGCGATAAATTGGCATATGGGAGAGTTTGATGCCAGAGTTCAAAATGGCAGTTATATGGCAAGTGAAGTGTTTTATAAATATCCAATATGTTTTTTGATGCACCTTGCAGATTTAACTGCGACATATCTTGATGAAGATTGTGGAGAGCAGTAAAAAGAATACATCCGGTATAGTGTTTGATATTTCACCGAAATTCGATGAAATCTTACCCCAAAAAAAGTTGAAAAAATAGGAGAATATCTTTAAATTGGGTATTGACATATTTTTTCGATTGGAGTATAATATAACTAACAATGAAATAGGAGGAGTGTCGTATGGCAATCAATCAAATCAATGAATTACAACTTATTATTGAGGATCAAAACAGACAAATCGCTGAACTTGCAAAAAAATTAGGGACTGCTTTGGGCCAAAATAATGATTTAAGAGGGTTATATAGTGAGCAAAGACAAAGAGAGCTTACTCTTCTTGCACAATTGCATGATGAAACTGTAAGAGCTAATAAGGCAGAAAAATCTAATAAATCATCAGAGCTTAGAAAAGCAAGACATGAGCAAGAAGAAAGAGCAAATGCTGCAGAAGGTAAAGCTGCTCAAATGGAAGAAGAAAATCTTGACTTGCAAATCAAACTTCAAGATGAAATTAAAGCAAAAAATGATTTGATTAAGCAATTGCAACAAGTTGTTAAGTTGACAACAGGCGATGGAAAGGTATTAGATGCAAGAACTAGCCGTAAGTTGCTTGAAAATAAGAATAAGCGCATTGCTCAAGAAACTAAGAGAGCAGATGTTGCCGAAGCGTTGGTTGTTGCTCAACAAGAAGAAATTGAATATCACCTTAATAGTATCAGCAATATCTTTAAAAAGCTTCAAAAGGCTGAGGCTCAGGGATGGGTTAGTGATATTAGACTTATCTTTGAGGGATTTGGTATAGATATTGGAGTTAACCTTGATAAAGGCGAAAGACAAGATTTATACATGGCTGTAAAGAAAGCTAAAAAGCTTGATGACAGCTCAAAAGAAAAAGACCAAAAGAGAAAAGCAACTGAAGGATATGATGCTAGAATTAAACAAATTGTAGAAAAAATAAGAGAAACTAGAAGTACTGAATTTGGTAAGCAAGCAGTTACTGAGGAGGGTGTAATTAGTTTGATTGATCAAACTATGGATAAACCTTCACTTGCAAGAGCATTTACAAAGAGTTCAACTCCTGTAAAACTTGCTCTTATTGCAACAGTTGTTGTTGTAATTGGTGTAGTTTTAGTATCTGCACTTGTTCCATCACTTAACAAAGCAGACCAAGAATCACAAAGAGCCGACAATGCAAATGCAAATGCAGACCTTCAAGCAAGAATTGCAAATCTTGAAGCTCAATATGGTGAAGCAATTGCTACAATATTAAGCAGTTATGGTGTTGTAAATGACAACCAAGATATTGCTGCCTTACTTCAAGAAAATGTTACAAAGGACAATATAGAAGAGTTTGAAATTATTACTCAAGCAACTGAACTTGCAAACAACTTGGTTGCACTTAATGGTTCTGAAGAAATTTCAGAAGAAAGTGAAGTAGGCCAAAATGTTAAAGCTTATCTCGAAGCAAAACAAAATGGTGATACTGATGCTGCACAAGGATACTTGACTGCACTCACAAACCAAATGAACGAAATTAAAGCTGCTGCAAACAATTCTTCAAGCGCAGTTAACGGAATATTGCAAGGACTTGGAATTCAAAGTATTGATGATCTTGACGAGTACTTAAACTGGCAAGAAATCAAAAATAGCCCAGTTCTTGACATCCCAGTTGACCCTGAAGATATTGCAGAATACAATGATAGCCTTGTTTCTCAAGGGGCAATGTTTGGTGGCGGAGTTATCGATGTCAAATTTGTTCGTTATGAAAAGGAAACAGGAAAAGTTACTATCTTTGCAGATTGTCAATCAAAATATGGCACTGATTATGTAAACGTTATTACATTTAACACAGACAAAAATCAAAACAATATGTCTTTTGCAGGTGTAATGAACACAGTTCAAGAGCTTGCTAATTCAGGCAAATTAACGTCAA
>CADBOH010000100.1 GCA_902796285.1 uncultured Eubacteriales bacterium
AGGTTGACGCGAACGTTTTTAAGTGTTGTATAAGATTGAACAGTTGTGAATAACCCGATATTTAAAACAGATGTATCGGCTGGCTCAACGTTAAAGCTCTTTACAAAAATTGTGTAACCATTTCCATCCAAGCTTTTAATATTGTTTGTTGCAAATGGCTCATAATTTTCAAGCAAAATATCACTTGTTAAAATAAAATCACTTCTATTTGTGTCAGTTTGATTTTCATTTGGTTTTAAATATGAATAAAATTCATCTGTGTTAGAGATAGTTAAAGGAATATCTTCATCTGAATATGCAGCAACTGTGATTGTAAATTCTTTTGAATAAACGATTTTAACGCTATCTGCATAAACATAAGTTTCAAGTTTTACCTGAACACTTGCGCCAAGGGTTTTACCTACAACAGTGACTTTTCCCTGCTCATCAGCAACAAATTCAACCGGCCAGTTGCCACTCTTGTCGCTAACAGATGTAGACTCATTTCCATTTACATAGAATAATCTCTGATATAAAGATTTTGGTTGAAGTTGGCCGCCCTCTTCTTTATCATAGTTGATATAGAAGTTGCTCTCTTGATTTGCATATGTTTGGCTGTTTAAGAATTCTCTTCTTTTGCTCAACAAATTTTGCACCTGACTAACACTAGCCTCATCACTTTGATCATATACATAGTTTTCTGGAATAAGGTTGTAGTTAACCGTAAATGCTTGTGGTACACCTAGCCATGCCTCATAACTGTTTCCTGATGCTTCTTCAACAGTGATGTTGTTTGTGTCTATTTTAAAGTCAACTATCTTAACTGTTGCAATAGCTGTTTTAGTTTCAAGGCTTCCATTTAATTCTCTTACAACTTTGCCCTGAATATATATTTCATTATTTTCTGCTTGTGCAAAAATTGTAGCATAAAGAGTTGCGGTATAAGTTTTTATCCCCTTCTCGTGATCTACTTCCTCAATAAGGGAACTTCTCTCAATACCCTTTATGTTTGTTCCAACAATCTCAATTGTATCAAGTCTTTGATCTTCCAAAACTGTGATTTTTAATTCTGCACTTGATCCTTTTGCAATAAATGCAGTTTTTTCACCATCAACCGTAATCGTTGGCTCTTTTAAGTAACTAACTGAAATATAGTAGTTTGCATATGTGAGGATAGTGCCATCGCTTGCAAAGAAGGTGGCGGTAAATTTAATAATCGTGTCAACATTAACAGTTGTGTTAACCCATACCCTAAAATAAATTGATCTATCTGTCACTGATGGGTTGTATCTTATAACTGAACCTATTGTTTCTGTGCCAACATCTGTCCTATAGAACCTGCCATCAGTTGTTTGAGTTAAACGTTCAAGTGTGATAGCATCGGCAACCAATGCACCACTATAACTTAATTGCATGTAGTCAAAATATGCAGACTCTGGGTTGACATTTACTCTAAGAATTGAGCTTGTTCCCGGAGCGAGCGTCGATGTTTTCATGCCCTGAGTATGTAAAGTTACACTCCTGCCATCAACAGTTCCATAAGTTGAACCTTGTATCTTTGTGTTTGAGATATCAATACCAGTAAAGTTTTGTCTTGAAACTGCAAGTTCAAATACCCCACCATTTTCATGTTCGCTTGAAGTGTTTGTTTCTGAAACAAAGTAAACTTTAAAAGTCATATCATCAACAACTTTAAATTCTGGGTTTACTGAGAAGTTAACATCAAAAATCAATGTTGTAACGCCGCTATTTGTTTGAGGCTCGCCAGCAGGGGTCACCTTGACAAAAAGCATTGCAACTGTTTGATTTGTAGGTAAAAAGTACTCTATTTGATTTTTGTCAGCATTTGTTTTAATAGAAAGTTCTTTCCCACCTTCAGTTTTAATATGTGGGATAACCGCGTCTGTGCTCGCCGTAGTTCTAATTCTAACTCTTACGGTGGCGTTTGTAGATGGAGTGATAGGAAGATTTTGTTCTGTTAAGTTAAACTCAATAACTCCATCAATTGGATTTACTATAAATTCTCTCTTAAATTCGTTGTTTAACGCATTGATATAATCATCGTTACCAACAAACAAAACTTTAACATTAATTGGGGCGTCTCCGCTTGCTGTCACTTCAAAAGCATTTGATGTAATTTGATTTGAAGCGTCATTAATTAATGCATGCAAAACGTTTTCACTTAATGCAAACTCATACTTGTTTGCCAAATTACCAAGATAAACGCTAGTTAGTGAATAGTTTACATTAAATGTTCTTGATTTTGTTTTTTGCAATGAAATTTCACTGCCATCTATAACATTATTTTCTCTTACGTCATCGGCCCAAGTAACATTGATTTTAGAAACTGGGTTAAGTACCTTAACTTCAATAGTTTTGTTATCTTCTACGTTTTGTTTTGAAGAAATGGTAAGTTGAACATTCCCTGTTGCTTTTACTTGAAGAAGATTGCCAACAACATTAATAACATTGATATTTGAAGATGTAACAACTATGTTTTGGGCAACATCCTGACCAATCAAATCTTTTAATGAAATAGTATTAAGCGCATCAAGATCTTTTTTCTCACTATTTGTAAGGTCATTGCCATTTGTATTTACATCATAGTAGAACATAATGCCCTTAGTGCTATCTACTGCAATTGATTTGTAGTATTCATTGTTTTTAAAAGTTGCAATGGTTGGATCGCTAAGTGTTTCTGGAGTTTTTGTCTCAACATTTTCAGTTACTCCAACATCAACATCTTCATCAACATACTTGTATGCGTTGCAGTTTTCCGCATCGTTTCCAGTTCCAACAAAGGCCTTCACAGTTCCGCCTACAAATGTGTTTGTCCCATATGTGTCGTCGTCACC
>CADBOH010000101.1 GCA_902796285.1 uncultured Eubacteriales bacterium
AGGAGGACAAACTATGGGTTTCAATGTAGAAAGATATAGATTGAACTATATTATTGAAATGCTTGACGGACTTGACAATTTTGATGAGGCGATGATACTTCGCTCTCAGGCACAAGAACTGTTAAAAGAACTTAAAGGTGCTTGGAAGTTGCCGAAAGCCGAACAAGAAAAACTTAGAAAAGAACTTGAAGAAAAAATTGGCGTAATGTATCGTGATTTTGAAGCGATATATGAAACATTGCCAGAAAGTGAATTGTATTAATTAAAACAAAAAAGTTTGCCATCACGACAAACTTTTTTATTTGGTGCCAGCGGTAACGTTGTCATCTTGTCTGTTTTGCAAAGTTATTTCAAATGGGTTCATTTTCCCTCATTAAACCACAATTTTATTAATAAAAATTTAAAAAGTTATTCATTTAAAATGGGATTTTTGTTTTGAAAAGTTTACTGACGCAAGTAGGTTAATGTTTTGAAAATTTCATGCTTGCCAGTGAACAAATCAAGTTGATGCAAGTTTACCTTATTTTTATTTTTGCATTAAAATTATTGCAAATGCTTGATTTTTCTGCTGCAAATGATTAGAATAAATATGTATGCAGGCATAGTTTAGTGGTAAAACAAACGCTTCCCAAGCGTTGGTCGCGAGTCCGATTCTCGTTGCCTGCTCCAAATAAATTTGTGTAAAGATAATAGGGGAGATAAAAAATGATTGACCGCAAAGTGCAAAAGACAATTGATAGACTTGTTAAAAATAAAATGTGTGATGGGGAGCTCGTTCTTTTCTGTACAACTTACAATATGACTTTTGGCACAAAATTAATCACTGTTTATGGCGACAATCTTTTTGTAACACCTGCATATGGGAAAATTGAGGAAGCGTCGAAAATTGAAAAGAAGGATATTTGGGAATTTGTTATCAAAAAAAGTTTTTGGACTGGGAATAAGTTATTTATCGTTTTAAAATCTGGCGCCAAGCAAATGTATAGGTTTGTTCATAAAAGCTGGATCCCAATGGCAGAAAAAATTATCAATGAGTGGTTTAGAAAATAAAAGAGCCCGTTTGGGGCTCTTTGTGTTTTGGAGGAGTTATGAGCAAAAGAAAGGAGATCTTAAATGATTTTTATCAAAATATTTGTGATGAAGATTCAAGACTCATTAAAGACAAAAGGCATAAAATAGAATTTATTACAACAACAACTTATATTGAAAAATACCTTAAAAAAGGTGATAGAATTTTGGAAGTTGGGGCTGCGACTGGAAGATATTCTCTTCACTATGCTAAAAAAGGTTACAAGGTCAATGCTATTGATTACGTTCAGCACAATATTGATATTTTAAATTCTAAAATTGAAAAGGGCATGGATATAAAGGCTGAGCAGGGTGATGCGCTTGATCTGTCAAAATTTAAAGATAATACTTTTGATATGACACTTGTTCTTGGCCCGCTTTACCATCTTTATACTGAAAAAGATCAAAAGCAAGCGATCAATGAAGCAATCAGAGTGACAAAGAAGGGTGGAATCATTATGATAGCATATATTCTTAGTGATGCAGTTATGCTTGCATGGACGATTGATGGGCACCTAATTAGCGGACAGGGCAAAGATTTTGATGAGAATTTTAAAATGATAAATGCCGAAGAAAATATTTTTGCAGTGTTCTATATCAAAGAATTTGAAAAAATGATGAAGAACTTTGATGTGAAAAAACTTAAAAATATTGCGGTAGATGGCATGTCAGAGCATCTGGCAGAAAAAATAAACGCCCTTAGTGATGAGGAGTTTGATGTTTGGATAAAATATCATCTTTCAACTTGCGAGAGAAAAGAATTGCAAGGATACAGCAACCACATGCTTTATATTTGCAGAAAAAACTAGCAATAATTACTAAAACCAATAAAAAAACTAAAAAATTCAGCAAAAATATGCCTGTTTTTACAAAATTCATATTTTCTTTTTGAAAAACATAAAAATACTTTTACAAAATGCGTTGTTTTATGGTATACTCGTTTAAATAATAAAAATAAGAGGTTGCGATGTTAAGATTATTGGTTGATTCAGGTTCATCAATAAAACTTGATGAATGTGAAAAATATAATATAGAACTTATTCCACTTAATATCTTGCTTGGAGAAAAGGAGTATCTAGATGGGTACAACTTGCCTATGGATGAGTTTTATAAATTTATGATTGAGGAGAAGGGTTTCCCAAAAACTTCACTCCCGAATCTTGCAGAGGTTGAAGAAAAGGTTAATGGTTATGTTGCGCAGGGTGATGATGTAATTATTTTGACGATTTCATCAAAGATTTCTGGCTGGCACAACGCTGCAAGAATGCTTTTTGAAGGCAATGAGCATGTGCTTGTTCTTGATTCATGCATGGCTGTTGGCGGGCTCAGGCTTATCGTTGATGAGATAAATAAAGATAGAACTCTTTCGCTTAAACAGATTGAAGAAAAAATCAAGAATTTTATTCCTCGAATAAAAATTATGGCGATTCCAGAAACGCTTGAATATCTTTTTAGAGGCGGAAGATTATCAAAACTTGAATGGCTTGTTGGAAGTTTGTTGAAAATTAAGCCTATTATTGGATTTAAAGATGGTAAAGTTTCGGTGCTTGCAAAAAAGATTGGGCTTAAAAATGGCATGAAATATATTTGTGAAGCATTAAAGGAATATGAATGTGACGAAAATTATGACATAATCGCGTCATATACTTATGAAAAGAAAAATCTTGATGCCTTAATTGAAATGGCAGATGAAAAATATCGCCCACTTATGAGAGTGACCGACAACCTTGATCCTGCTATCGCGTGTCATTGGGGGCCAGGAGCATTTGGGTTTGTATTTGTTGGCAAAAAATAATCCATAATTTCTTATGGATTTTTTTGATTAAAATTGTATTGATTTATCACGCAAATTATGATAATATTATTTGCAAGGAGAAAAAATGAAAATAACAACCAAGGGGCGTCATGCCGTAAGGATAATGATAGATATCGCTAGAAGCGAAAAGGAATTTGTTTCAATTAGTGAAATTTCAGGCAGGCAGCATATCACAACAAAGTATCTTGAACAAATCATATCTTTGCTTGTTAAAAAGAATTTGCTTGAAAGTATGCGAGGGGCAGCAGGGGGATATAGACTCACTAAAAAAGTATCACAATACAATATAAAAGAGATTTTGGATGCGACTGGTGATACAACAGAGCTTGCTGAATGCCTTAAAGGGAAGGAGTGTCCAGTTAGCAACAGATGTGATTCAGTTATTGTGTGGCGAGAACTTACAAACCTAATAAACGATTATCTCGAAAAGGTTACGCTTGAAGATTTAATCAAAAAAGCTTATGGCGAAAAATAAAAGTACTGTCCTTTTGGGCAGTATTTTTGGATTGCTTTACATTTGTTTTTTATAATGCTAAAATGTGGCTGTAAAGATAAAATTTTTTTTGAGGGGTGGGTAAAATGATTGGTGCAATAATAGGAGATATGGCGGGCTCTATTTATGAATATGAGCAATTTGAAAAAGTAAGGCCAATAAGAATAAGAAAAATAATCAAAAAGAATTCATTTTTTAGCGATGACACGATTTTAACTATCGCTGTTGCAGATGCGATAATGTCAGGGTGTAATTACGAAGAAAAGCTGCGTTTGTATGCTAAAAAGTATTCAAAATGTTTGCCTAAAGGAATAAAAACTTTTCCAACTGTTTTTTCAAAAAATTTTTTAAAATGGGTTGAGGGAGAAATTGAAGGGAAGAGCACTGGTAATGGCGCCATGATGAGAATTTCTCCGGTCGGTTATCTTTTTAACACCGAAAAAGAGGTGTTAAAAAACGCAAAGGCGGCAGTAACTCCTTCTCATAATAGCGATGATGCGATAAAATGTGCACAAACAATTGCGATGATAATTTATTATTTTAGAAATGGTCTCACAAAAGAAGAAATAATCAACAAACTTGGCTTAAAGATTAAAAAACCTGTTATAGAGAAATTTAATTACACGTGTGCTGAAACAATAGATGTTGTGCTTTATTGCATATTCAATTCTTCAAGTTTTGAGGATGCCATAAAGAAAGCGATTTCGTTTGGTGGCGATACCGATACAAACGCTTGTATTGTTGGAGGCGTTGCCGAAGCAATGTTTGGAGTAGATCAAAAACTTAAAAATGAGTGTTTGAAAAAATTGCCGGAAGAATTCAAGGAAGTTTTAAAAAGGGCGTATAAAAAAGTGCAATAAGTTTTCAATTGTAATCAGGTTTATATTGTAAAGAAAAGGATATGGCAAAACTTAAAAAATGTTAGGTTAAGCCCAAACTCTATTCATAAAATCAAAAAAAGCTCTACTTTGGTAGAGTCTTTTTTAAACCCATTGGGTTGGGGTTGTTCTATAAGTTTTAAACCAATCGCTATCCTTGAGTTTTATGCTATTGTTTGTGCCTTTAAATGTTACAATGTTATCGTTGCATTCAAATATTATTATTCCATTTAAGGCTCTTGCTTTTGCGCCATCTGGATTTTTGTATTTTGGATTGCCATTTGATAGTGTTTCACCGGTATCCTCCATATCCATGCAGGAAGTCACAAAAACATTATCTGTATATTTTGCAATTCTATCAACCACCGCTTGATATGGGAATGTGTTATCTTTGTCTTTTGTATACTCTACGCTCCCGGCGACACATGTGATTGCAATATATTCTGGTTGAATTATTGATAAAAGTTTGTCGGTGCTTGACGTGCCTGAGCCATGGTGACCAGCTTTGAAAAGAGTGACTTTTGGCAAAGTGTTGTGCTCAACAAGTTTTGCTTCACCATCTTTTTCAAGGTCACCTGTAAATAAATAGTGGTTTGTGCCTTGATTGATAATAAAGCAAACTGAATAATTGTTTTCATCACTAGATGAGTTTTCGTAATAATAGTTGTATAGAATTTGAAGTGTTATACCGTCCGCAAGTGTATATTCTCTTTTTGCATTGCCTGTATTATTGTAACAATCAAGGGCAGTATAGTGCTTTGACCCAGCATCCGCCTTGGCGTCGCGTTTTAAAACGTATCTATTGTAAACCTGGGATGTTTTGTCGCTTTTTGGGAAGTCGATAATAGTGTCAATATCATAAAGATCAAACAAACTGCTGTTTGTGTTGTCGCCAGCCCAGCACGCAATATGATCTTGATCGGCATGGGTTATTATTGCATATTCAAGTTTGCCATCTTTTACATATTGGTTAACATATGTTTGAATAGTTGAAACGCTGTTTGTTCGTGAGCCACCATCAACCAAAATATCAGTATCTCCTGCTTTTATGTAGATGCAGTCACCCGTGTAATTATTGCCAAGTTCTAGAAAGTGAACCGAAAATTGTCCCAGAGCACTAGTTGGAGCAGATTTCTTTTTGTAAATCGCAAAGTAGTAATATGCTCCCGCTCCAATAACAATTGCAATTAGTAAAACCGCGATAAAAATTTTCCAGCCGGTTGATAGTTTAGAATACTCTTTGGCCGCCTTATTAACTTTTGATTTAGTAATAGTTTTTTTAGCCATTTTTCCTCCTCAAAAAGCATAGCATATTTTGGCGATTAATTCAAGTTTTTTGTTGGCTTTAAGTAATAATTACGCGCCTTTTTGCTTGACACTTTTTTATAAAAAGTGATATTCTATTTGTGTAATGGTGAAAATATAACAAATCAACTAATTTTCGCACTAAGCAAGTCGATGACTTAAAGTTGTGTTGTATTATTAGAAAGGGGGAGAAGAATGAAAAAGCTTCGTTTATCACTTATATTGCTACTTGTATTTGCTGTTCTTGGATATGGGGCTGGCGTTGCAATAGCATATTTTACTGGCAACAAAGTTATTACAGAGGCACTTACTAACACTATTGCGTTTGCAGGCGCA
>CADBOH010000102.1 GCA_902796285.1 uncultured Eubacteriales bacterium
GATAACTGCAATTTCAAACTGTTATTTCGAAAACTCAATCCTTTACTTAACAGATAACGCCTGCCAGTTTTCGGTAACAATCTTTGATAAAATTGGAAATGTTTTTAATCCTGAAATTATCAATCCATCTGCAAATAATGGCGCAATAATCCAAAGAGAAATGACTTCATTCCTGCTTGTAAGCAATAGCGGCTGCGTTATAACAATCGAGTATCCTGAGATAAATTTAAATTTTGTAATAATAGCAACCAAAGCATAAAAAAACCTGCGAGAAATCACAGGTTTTTTAGTTACCACGATACAATAACTTTATCTATGCAATCTTTAAGAGAAAGCTTTTCGATATTTTCCTTGACAATTAAATCTATTTGTTTAATCACGTTGCCATCCTTGGAAATAATTGCTTTGCCGACTACGTCACCAACTTTTGTTGGAGCCTTAACGCTGTCTGGATTTTCAAAACTTAATTCATAGGTTGAATTATCCCCCTTTTTAACTACTGCTGAAAACCCTTCGCTTGCAAATAAATCAACACTTTCACTCTTCCCTTTAAAAACTGGCAAATTCATAACTGACTTGCTTACATCTAGGATTACCTCATTTGTATAGTTTGCAAAACCATAATTGAAAAGTTTTGAGCACTCATTAAATCTTGTCTGGCTGTTACCAGCACCGATAATAACAGAAATGAGTCTCATACCATTTCTCATAGCAGACGCTGATAAGCAACATCCTGCTTCATTTGTAGAGCCAGTTTTGCCGCCATCGCATCCATCATAGTATTTTATAAGCCTATTTGTATTAACAAGCCCAGTTTTTCTGCCAGATGGATGCACAATTTCATCCATCCAAATAGTGCTATACTTGTGGTAAATATCAAACTCTGTAACTTTTTTAAGCACAACGGCGCAATCCTTGGCGCATGAATATTGTTCAGGAGCTGGGAGTCCAGTGCAATTTGCATAATGTGTGTTATCCATACCAAGCTCACTAGCTCTTTCATTCATTTTTGAAACAAATGTTTTTTCATCACCGCTAATATGCTCGGCAAGAGCAACAGAAGCATCATTTGCAGAAGCAATAATAACGCTTTTAAGTAAATCCCCAGCGCTGTACTCTACATATGGATCAATAAAAACTTGACTGCCACCCATACCGGAAGCATTTTCAGAAGTTGTTATCATAGTCTCTTCTGTTAAATTACCATTTTCTATCTCTTCTAGCGTGAGAAGTATCGTCATCATTTTTACCATACTTGCAATAGGCAAATGGTCTTGGCTATTCTTCTCAAACAGCACTTCTCCTGAAGCATAATCAACAAGGCATGCGCTTTTGCTTGTTAAATCAAGTTCTCCTTCCGCATTTGCAAAAATAACCGTGCTTCCACAAAATGTAGTAGCAAGTATAACAAACATCATACAAAATATAAAAAATCTTTTCATAAAAAGAATCTCCTTTTCATGAATAGTTTTTTCAAATTAAAGATTTTTATTCTTTGTTTTTAAATTATCAAAATTATCTTTGCGTTAAATATCAAAAGCAAAATAGATTCCACAACGCATAGCGCAAAAAGAATTATAAGCGCACTTAAACATATAAGCATTTTTTGGTTTTTTATTCTACTTCCCCCAAAGCATTTATAATCCTTAGTTGTTTTGCAAAGCAAGATATAAAAAACTGCAAGCGTAAATAATACCAAAAGTTGACAAGGCAGAGCAATTAACATTGATAAAATCGCCCCTGAAAAGCCGTGCAAAATGATAATAAGGCAAGTATTCAATCCAAGCAAATAGCTTCTATACCCTAGTATAATTACAGCTAACGGAAACAAATATGAAATATAAGACGCGCCAAATAATATCAAGTAAATAAAAAGCACTGATAAAAATCTTGTAAAAATTGTTGATGTTAATCCACCCGTCTTAACATCAATAATTCCAAGCCCATTTGCCGTTCCCCAGTTACTGTGAGTTTTTATTGCAATAATAATCCCAGTTATTAGTGATACAAGCATTACTATAAGCAATACAATTGCCCTTATTTTACATTCTTTTATGCTTTCAAAAGCAAAATCCTTACACTGTTTAAACGTAAAATTTTTGTTCTTTTTTGTCATATTGTATTTTTATGACCATAGCACAAACAATATGCAATAAAAAAAGCGGTTATACCCGCCCTAATTTTTTGTTAATAATTTCTATTGCTTTATCTATCGTGCCTTCGACTGTTAAATCGCCGTTATCAAGAATAACACTATCCTTTGCTGGAACTAAAGGGGCAACCGCGCGATGCTCATCACGATAATCGCGCTCTTTGATATCCTTTAAAATTTGTTCAAATGTAACATTATCTTTATCCTTCATTTCTAAATATCTTCTCATTGCACGTTTTTCAGCACTTGCAGTCAAAAATATTTTAATCTGCGCATCTGGCAATACATTTGTAGCTATGTCGCGCCCCTCCATAACGCAGTTATTGTTTTTTGCAAAATCTCTTTGCAGGTCAACAACCTTGTTTCTAAGCTGCTGATATGGAGAAATCTCAGATGAGAGAACAGAAATCTCTTCTTCTCTCAAATGTGGTGTGTAATCCTTTCCATTAACAAAAACATGCTGCTCATCATTAATAAATTCAACGGATATCTTGATATCTTTTATAAACTCATTAATTTTATCATTGTCGACGCCCTTATAGCCACTCTCTCTGTAAGCACATGCCATGCCTCTATAAAGCGCTCCTGTGTTTAAAACTCTAAATTTCAGTCTCTCAGCAATCCCTTTTGCAAGCACACTTTTGCCACTTCCAGCATGGCCATCAATCGCAACGTTTATCATAAAACACCTCAGTTTTCAAACAATTGTTCAAATATCTCTTTTGCAGTATTTATCGCTTTATAAAGAGTTTTTGTCACAATTCTCTTTATGTTATCATCCTCAAGCCCCAAAATTGAGCCGGCTGCCATAACTACTTCATTTAGCGCCTTAATCAGTTCCATATTGTTGGGATAATCGTAATCATTAACACCTTCGGCGTTTTCGCCAAACTCTTCTTCAACTTCTAAAAAAGTATCGTTTTTAAGCGTTTTAACGAGGCTCTGCCCCTCTTTACTATATTTTTGACACAATTCCACATCCCCATCGTTTAATGCCATCTCGCTCTTTAAAAAACAATTTGCAGCATGCGATGTTGTTTCAATAAGTTCACTCATCAATCCAAGATTCATTTTTAGTTCTCCTCTTTCTTTGTATTATCAGCTTTTTGCTCTTCTTTATTAACTTTTTTCGCTTGTAAGGCCATTTCCTTCTGTTTATTCTTTTGGGCACGCTTTTCCTGGGACTCGGCTTTTCTTTTTGCCCTTTGTTTTTTTCTTTCTTCAATTACCTCTGCTATATCCATATTTTCAAGATCATAATCGACCTTCTTTTTTCTCTTTTTCTCAACACGTTCAGGAAGTCCACTGCCATTGACAGGCAAAACAACTTCATCTTTTCTTTCGCGATATTCAATTTGTTTATATGGAATTTTGATATTATTTCTTTTGAGTTCATTATAAATCAATTCAATATTATCAAAATAAACATCCCAATAATCTTCCGTATCGCACCAAAATCTTGCGGTAAGCTCAATTGAACTTTCCTTCATTGCAGACAATCTGCAAGTTGGTGCTGGGTCAAGCAAAACTCGTCCGTCGCTCAATACTGCATCAACAACAACTTTCTTTGCAACTTCAATGTCAGTTTCATACGCCACATCAAACGTTAGTTGTACCCTTCTTGTTGAATTTGCTGTAACATTTGTAACAGAGCTATTTACAATTGTTGAGTTTGGAAGAGTTATTTTTTTGTTGTCTGGAGTTTGAAGCGTTACAAATAAGAAGTTTATTTCAATTATGCTTCCTTCAACACCATTGACAACAATGTAATCACCCTTTTTAAACATTTTGTTTGAAATAATAACAAGGCCGTTGGCAACATTTGAAATGATTGTTTGAAGTGCAAGACCAACAGCAAGAACAGATGCACTAAGGGCAGTTAACACACCATTAATATTCACCCCGATTATGCTAAGTAAAATCAAAATTAAAACGAGGTACAAAACGAATTTTAAAAGCACCAAAAAGAATCCTGCTGCTATTTTTTCAACCTTGGATCGATTAACGATTCTTTTAAGAAGATTTAGCGTGAGTTTTATTACTATAATTCCTATCAAGAGGACTGCAAAAAACAATACAATATTCCATACATTGTTTGTAAAAAAGTTGACTATGTCATCCCAAAGTTTACCCCAATCCATAAAGACTCCTTTAACTATGTTAAATTTTAACTATTTTAATAATTTTTGTCAACAAAAAATGACTCTTGAATTGATAATTAAAGTATGATATACTAATATAGAAATCTCATGACAAAAAAGGACTTTATAATGAAAGAACAAAATAAAAATGAGCAAGAAAACAAAAAAATAAAATCATCATCTAGTAAACTTAAAAAGGTGCTAAAAACTGTTGCTATTACAGCAACTGTTATTGCTATTGCAGCAACCGCTTTTGGTGTTGCGGGATCAATAACAAATAATAAAATGAATAAAGAAAATTTGGTTGCAATTAACCAAATCACACAAACACTTAATTATAACTCAGAGTCAATTGCAAAATCAACGATAGAAACGTTTAAAAAAGATAGTTACAATAGAAATTATTTGTCAAACTCTCAATATTTTGATACTAGCAACTTCAATATAAGCCCAGATTTTTTTCATTTTCCATACAAAGATGAGTTTAGAGGTTCTAACGTTTTTTATCACCTCACTGAATATAAAAATTTATCAATTTATGTTGATCCATCCATACCATATGAACGAAAAGTTATTGTACGCGAAGTAATAACATATTTAAACAATATTTTTCACACTATTGACCCCAACATAACTATACAGGAAACAAGCACACTTTTACATGCCCCAACTTGTATCCATGTAAAAGACAATATGTCTTTAAACGACCCATCAGATTCAAGAATTGGTGATACTTTTATCGCTTTTGAAGGCGATGACAATTTTAATGACACAGTAAATGTTGAAATATACGTAAATCAACTTGACTCATACGGTCACAATGAAGAATACTTTAATGCCGCATATAAAACTGTTGTTATGCACGAGCTCACACATGCTCTTGGCTTTCCACATATTCCAGATCACCGTGATGACTCTGGCAGATTTGGAAGAGCGGTAAGTTTTAACGAACTTAATCGTCCACTAATGTCAAGAACTATCAATTCAATGCCAAACGATAGATATAGTGCATACGAAATCGCTGGATTTTTTGGCTTAATAAATTATTACAAGTACACCAACCTTGCTTCAAAAGCCGATAAAAGTGAATATCAACAAAGATTAAATGATGATTATAAAAAGTATTTATCTCTTGTTGAATATAGCATTAACCAATCAAAAGGCTATAAACTTGGCATGAAAAGCGAAATAGATGGGCTTGACGCAAACCAAATTGTTCAATTAAGTTACGAAGAAAAAGTTGACAAAGATGGCACCTATCAAAAAGCAGAAGTGCTTTTGACACTTAACTCCCCTTATATTGGTTATTATGAGAAAATTTTGTTATACGAAGACGGCTCACAAGAATCATATTATGCCCCATACTTTAAAACAAAAGACAGTGATGGCAAATACAAATATTCTCTTATGGGGCAAGACCTTAAAAGTTTTGAAAACTGCAATCTTTATGTTTCTGGAAAAGAATCAACTCTTGTGGCTAGCAATTTGACTTATAATGAAGTTAAAAATAAAATTAAAGACCTTGATCCAAATTGTGGATACTATGTTGTTGAAGACGGCAACTATGGCAAGGAATATGTTTACACTACACAAAACTTCTGGCAACAATTTTTCAATCAACATCAAGATAACATTATCTATTACGATGAGCCACTATTCTCACTTTATCAAACTTCTCCTCGATGGACAATGCAAAACAAGGATGGAAATAGCATTTCTGCCTCAGAAGTAACAAATGAATTAATCCACGAAAATGATAGTGCTGACGAAAATAATTTTAATTAAAGGAATTGATATGAAAAATTTTAGCAAATATATTTTGATTGCCAGTGATGAAAATGAATTTGACAAATTTAATAATCTACACATGAAAGATGCTTTTGATGTAACTTTTTATCTAAATATCTTAAACACACAATCAAGTAAAATGCTGCTAGGAATAATTGAAAATAACATCGATTTTCTTGACAGCAAAAATGCGTGCATAGACTTTGAAGTAATAAAAAAGAAGCTAGCGATAAACCGCAATTTTGTTGTATTAATTGATCCAGAAAAACCGCTTGATGAAAATAACGTAAAGATTGATATAAACTCTCTCAAACTTACAAAAACTCAAGCAAGTGAATTTTGTAAAGAGATTCACAACAACATATTTGATACCATCTTAAAATTAAAAGACAAAAAGCTTTTATTATAAAAAAACTGCAGAGAATCTGCAGTTTTTTTTATAAACTAATATTTTAAATATTTTCAACTTCTTCAACATCCTTTACAGCTTCTTCCATTTGATTGATTTCTTCTTCATATCCTCTAATTTGTTCTTTATGTTCTGAAATTTTACTTGTAAAATGTTGTTTAATTTTTTGTTTTACCTGCTTAAAATATTCCTTTCCCAAAAATTCTTTTGAAGCAAATATTTCAATAAACTGAGTTTGCATATCTGTCAAAGTCCTCAAATAACCTTCGAAAGTAAAGATATCGTCTCTATCATCTTCGCTATAATGAAGATAAAAATAATTATCATACTCTGAGCGATATTCGATCATATAGTCATCACCAATATTTAACATAAGTGGATTATATATTTCAAGCCGAGCAGTCTTTAAGCGGAAAGCATTCTTACAATATTTATATATTTCGTCCTGAGCTTTAAGTTTTAAAAGTTCGTCTAGTTCTTCCTCATGCTCCTCATTTTTTGCGGCATCATAAAGGTCAACCATAGCCACTTTTAATACAGGACCATTGTCTCTTTTGTTGTAGTCATCACTTTTATCAAAAAATGCGGCAACAATTGTATATTGAGGATTTTTGCAATTTTTATCAAAATAATCACTTGCACTAAAGTTTATTTTCCTTCCCAATAGTTTTTGTGGATCTATCTTATTTAATAAATTTTCCATCTTTACCTCCTAATCAAATCTACCAAGTTAAGTATAACATATCCCCCCTCCATTGTCAAGGGGTCTTTTAAAAAAATTAAGCAAGCATGTGAATAAAAAAACTGCAGAGAATCTGCAGTTTTATTGTTTTATAAACTCTCTTAAAAATTTTTCAACACCATTATTTTCGCATGAATCAATCACTATGTCACAAATATTCTTTATACTTTCACTTGCATTGCCCATTGCCACCGAGATATCGGCCGTTTTAAGCATGCCAATATCATTGTCAGAATCCCCAATTGCTACGATAGTATAATCCTTAAAGTTTTCTTTAAAATACTTGACAATAAAACTTTTATCTACGCCTTTTGCGCTAATATCATAGTTGACTCCATTTTGTCCATTTGGCACACATACAAACTCAAATTTATCACTATACTTTTCAATAATATTCTTATCTACATCTCCACTAACAAATATTTGGAATATATTTTTCTCCTTGACATCATTTTCAAGTTTTTGTAGATTTGCAAGTTTTAAATTATGATAAGACATAAAATCCTTATCGTCAATAAGCGTGTAATCACCAAAAGAATCTTTATAAAGCCACCATCTTTTCTCATTAATAAAATAGTCAATCAATTCTTTGGCTGCATCGTTATCTAGCAAATTTAATTTTTGAAGAGATTTTTGCCTAAAATTATCATGTATAACAAGCCCCATTAAGCATGCAAAGTAATCAAAACTACTTGTCCCCTCAACTTTTTGAGTTGAACCAAGCGATCTACCTGTGGCAATTGCAAATTTGTATCCTTTTTTCTGCAATTCTTTTATTGTTTCACCAGTTTCTTTTGGAACCCTCTTGCCATAAATTGGAATCAATGTCCCATCTATATCTATCAAAAATATGTATTTCACGATTTATTTCCTCTAATCCTAAAGTAAAAAAATACTTGATTATTGCAAAAATCAAAGTTGAATCCAATATCTCTTTGTTCTTATTCTCTTTCCATCAATGGTATTGTTTACTATATTTTCCAAGACACCGCCATTGTTTTCTATTACTTTTGCCGAGCCAAAATTGTCTTCATCACAAGTTATTAAAACTTTTTCAAGATGCAATTGCTTTGCTTTTTTAAGGGCTAATGCAAGCATTTTTGTCCCATATCCTTTATTCCACTTTGAAAATCGAATAGCATATCCAATGTGCCCACCATAATTTAGTAATGATTCTGTTAGAGTATGACGAATGCCTATCTCTCCTACAAATTCATCATTATCAATAAGCCAAAAAGTAGTTTGAACCACATGATTTGGTTTTAAATTTATACCATGCCTATAATTATAGCATTTTTTTACAATGTCAACCTCTTTTGGATCATCAAAAGAGTATGTTGTAACATTATTCTTCTTATATTCCTCAACTGCATCACAATATGATTTTAGATATTTTTTGCTTGGGTACACCAGTTTCATAAAATTTCTCCTTATCTTGTAAAATTACCCTCTCTGTATCCATTAGACTCACTTCGTTTTTGCCAAATAAATTCTCTGTTTTATTGGAGCTGTTCAGTGAGTAAAACGAGCGCTGATAGGCTCCAACATGAAAAGATTTTTCATGGCATGTTTTGTCTAAAACATGCAAAATTTTGCTTACAAAATTTGTTGGAGCTGATGGCGGGACTCGAACCCGCGACCTATTGATTACGAATCAATTGCGCTACCAACTACGCCACAGAAGCTTGTAATATAATTCACTGCAGAAAATCC
>CADBOH010000103.1 GCA_902796285.1 uncultured Eubacteriales bacterium
ATTTGACCACATATGCTGCAAACAATCATTTTGCCGCTGCTGGAACATTATACGCAAAGTGGATAGGAACTTGGGCTCAATTTCAATCATTTTGGGCACCAACCCAAAATAGTAGTGGGCAGTATCAAATTGCTAGTGCTGCAGACCTCGCGTGGTTTATGAACAAAGTTAATTTTAATAATGCAAGTGGCGACACATTACATGCAATACAAACTAATAATATTGATTTAAGCGGACATATCTGGTACCCAATTGGAACTAGTTCAAGCAAGTTCTATGGTACATATGATGGCCAAGGATACAAGATTTCCGGGCTTGAAACTGTTGCGCAAGTAAATGGTGGAGTAGCGGGTTTATTTGGGTTTATTTCAAACAAAACTGCAACATCGGTTGAAATTGAAACAAAAATCACCAATGTTTATATAGAAGGTGGTAATGTTAATGGACACGTTTCGGCAGGAGGCGTTGTAGGAAATATTGCAAGTGGCTTAGTAAGTAAGTGTCTTATATATAACACAACTATTAATGGTGGCGCAAGAGGCGGAATTGTAGGGGTGGCAGCAAGTGGTAGCAAAATCGACAATTCAATTTATTACAACGCAAATGCGATTTCATTGACCCATAATATTTGTTCAGGTAGTGGAACAATAACTGATTGTTTGTCAAAGATAAACGGAACAGAAACATTCTATGGTAAAAATGATAATAATTGGAGAAATGTGACTAATATGTTTGTGTCTGCACTTCCAAAAGCACTTTTCTGGATTGCATACACTGAGTAAAATTAAAAAAGGACTTGTTTTCAAGTCCTTTTATTTTTCAAGGCTGAGCATCTTGGATTGATCTAAACTCCATAACTGCCTCACACGTTTTTAGCTCCACCAAAGTTTCCTCATGGCACATCAAAGTGTCCTCTTAATGATGCTGCCGTCAAGCTCTGACATGGTTCAAGGATTTCAATTGCATAAGACCTTGATTTCAACGCCAAAAGCGCATGCACATATTTACAAAATTTAAACCGCTCACAAGCATTCAACCCCACTGTAGCGGATTGTGGGTTACAGAGCACCGCTAACTCTCCATCTAGCTCAGCAAGTTTATTCTAACATAAAAATAAAATATTTGCAAGAGAAAAACAAAACAAATAAAACATATTTTGTCACATAAATATGAAAAAATGGCTAAAATATTTTTATATTACTGTTTTTTTTGGTATAATAAAGATGGAGTGCATATGAAAAACAGAGAGATTTTCCAAAATTCAAAAAGGTTTATTGATGCATACAACAACATCGATTATGCATTAAAAAAGAGATATAACTTAAATAGATCAATGGGCTTTTCGGATCTTATTAGAAAAGCTGCTTCATTAAACTATACAGTTAGAAAATATGAAGACGATCTTGTGGATTATGGCAGACTGCGAAATGCAATTATACACAACAGTGATGATTTTGTTATTGCAGAGCCACATGATTCTGTTGTTGAAAACATTGAGCATATTGAAAAACTTCTTGTTACGCCACCAAGGGCAATTGATACAGTTGCAACAAAGGATGTTCGCATAATTCAAGCCGATAAATGCATGAGAGAGGTTATTACAACAATTGCTGAAACAGGCTTTAACAATATTCCTGTTTACAACAAACAAAATGAACTCGTTGGTGTGGCAAATGGGCAAAAAATCTTAGCATCTTTCGGGCAATTTTTGCTTTCTGGCGGCAAAAGCGATGTATTCCTTGATCACGTGCAAATAGCTGATATGTTAACTAGCCTTGAAAAAAGCAATTATTATTGTGTTAAAAAGGTTGACTGCACTGTTGAAGAGGCGCTTGATGAATTTAATAAAAACCATAAACTTCTTGCAATTTTGTTTACCAAAAAGGGTGGTACAAACGAACTTCCTGTTGCAATCATGACTGGTAGTAATATCGTTGAAGCTCAAAGAATTTTGGAAGATTATTAAAATGCTTGACAAAAATAATATTAAAATATATAATAAACTCAGTTTTAAAATGCGTTGATGAAAGACAAGGTTTTAAATATACTTTTTTTCAGAGAGTTGCCGATTTGGTGAAAGGCAATAAAAAGAATTTAAAATTATCACTTTCGGAGTTGTAATCATGAAATTATAGTAATGATTATCGGGACTTCCCGTTATAGAAGAGGTGGTTGATTGACCACTAAAATTTAAGAGTACAAGTGGTGACCGTAAAAAGTTCTTGTAAGCTTTTTGCGGTTTTTTGTTAGGAGGAGAAATGAAAAAAGAAACATCACCAAATTTTGTAGAAATGGAGCACAATATTCTTAATTTTTGGGAGGAGAATAATTCTTTCGAGAAGTTAAGAAAACAAAATGAAAACAATGAGCGTTTTCGTTTTCTAGATGGCCCCGCTACCGCAAATAACAGGCTTGGGGTGCATCACTTTTGGGGTAGAACATTAAAGGATATGACTATAAGATACAATGCCTTGAAGGGCAAAGATTGTCAATATCAAAACGGCTTTGATGGACAAGGTCTTTGGGTTGAGGTTAATGTTGAAAAAGAACTTGGGCTTAATGGAAAACCAGAGATTGTTAAGTATGGTATTGATAATTTTACCAACAAATGCATGGAGAGAGTTGCATATTTTGGCAATGAAATTACAAAGCAATCAAAGCGTATGGGGCAATGGATGGATTGGGATCATAGTTATTACACAAATACTGATGAAAACATCACATCTATTTGGTATTTTTTAAAGGAGTGCGATAAGCGTGGATGGCTTGTCAAGAAAAACAGACCTATTGCATGGTGCCCAAGATGTGGGACTAGCATTAGTGAGCATGAAATGTCAAACTCATATCACGAAGTTGAGCATACAGCACTTTTTGTTAAACTTCCTGTTAAGGGCAAGGATTTTAAAATTGTTGCTTGGACAACAACTCCTTGGACTCTTTCAGCCAATGTTGCACTTGCGGTAAATCCTGAATATGACTATGTTGTAGTTGAATTTCAAGGAGACAAAATTCTTCTTGGCAAAGATAGATTAAGCATTTTGAAGCAAGAAGTGAAAATTCTTCAAACATTTAAAGGGGCAGACCTTGTTGGGCTTGAATACGAAACTTGTTTCCCAGAACTTCCTGAGGAAAATTTTGCACACAAAATTGTGGCTTGGGATATGGTTGACAACACCGAAGGGACATGCGTAGTTCATATTGCGCCAGGATGTGGTGTAGAGGATTTTGAACTTGGCAAAACACTTGGCCTTAAAGAGATTTGCCCAATAAATGATCAAGGTGTTATGCTTGAAAATACCGGCTTTTTGGCTGGCAAAAAAACAACTGATGTTGTTGAACTTGTTGTTAATAGATTAAAACAAGATGACAAACTTTTGTACGCTCATAGATACAAACATAGTTATCCATATTGCTGGAGATGTAAAACTGATTTGGTTTACAAACTGATTTCTGCCTGGTACATTAAGATGGACGAGATTAGACCAATGGCACTTAAGGCTATTGAAGAAGTTGAGTTTAAACCAGACTATGCAAAGAAAAGAATGGTTGACTGGCTTAACAATATGGGCGACTGGAATATATCAAGAAGTCGTTTCTATGGGCTTCCACTTCCTTTCTACGTTTGTGAAAAATGTGGCAAAACTCATGTGATTGGCTCTCTTGAAGAATTAAAAGAAAGGGCAGTTGATCGTAAGGCAGTTGAAAAATTACCAAACCTTCACAAACCATGGATTGATGATGTAAAAATTAAATGTGATTGTGGCGAAACTCTTTCAAGAGTGCCAGAAGTTGGGGATGTTTGGTTGGATGCTGGTATCACACCTTTCTCGACTAAAAAATACTTTACTGATAAAAAATATTTTGAAGCAAACTTCCCAAGCGATTATGTTTGTGAAATGGTTGAACAAATCAAATTGTGGTTCTATTCACTTTTGATTATGAGTGTTGTGTTAACAGGCAAAGCCCCATACAAAAAAATCGTAACGTATCAGTATGTTAAAGATGAAAATGGGGGTGAGTTCCACAAAAGCGGCGGCAATACTCTTGAAGCGGATGCAGTCGCAGATAAGGTAGGGGCGGATGTTATTAGATATCTCTATTCATCTTCAAGCCCTGCAAACGACATGCGTTTTGGCTTTAAACTTACTGATGAAGCAAGAAGAAAATTGATCGGTTTTTGGAATGTTTACACATTCTTTAATACCTATGCTTGCATAGATAATCCGGATATAGCAAACTTTAAGCTTAATGAAAAAGATTTGTTGATGTCAGATAAGTGGCTTATTCAAAGTATAAACAAATTCATTAAAGATAGCGATCAATATTATGCAGATGATAAGTGCTATTTGGTTGTAAGAGATTTTGAAAAACTTGTTGACGATATTTCAAACTTCTATATTCGATCAAATAGAAAAAGATTTTGGAAGTCTGAAAACAAAAATGATCAAATGACAGCATATTGGGTCCTTTACTATGCAATTAAATCAATTATAAGAGTTATGACTCCAATTATCCCATTTATGAGTGAGCATATTTGGCAAAATCTTGTTAGAGAAATTGAAAAAGATGAAAAAGAATGCGTGATGATGAGCGGTTATCCTAATGTTATTTTAGATAAAGACTTTGGTGATATTTTGGAAAGCGTTGCCGAGGCAAGAGAAATTGTTTCAACAGCACAACGTCTTCGTAATGAAAATCAAATTATGATTAAACAACCACTCAAAAAAATGTATGTTTCTGGACAAAATGTTGACAAAATTTTGAAAGAATTTGACAATTTGTTAAAAGATGAGTTAAATATCAAAGAAATTGAGAGCGTAAAAGATGATTCACTTTTCAATGATGAATTTTTGTCAGTAAACTTCAAGAGGGCTGGTGCAGTTCTTAAAGGAGATGTTCAGGCGCTCAAAACAGCATTAGGCAATCTTTCTATCGAAGAAAACAAAAAGGTTGTTGAAGGATTTAAAAATGGCAAGGTTACAGTAGATAGATTTAAAAACCTTGATAGTGAGCTTTTCAATCTTGAAAAGAAGCCAAAACAAGATTTTGTAATTGCTCATGAAAATAATAAAACGGTTGTGCTTGATATAACAATTGACAAAGAACTTTTTAAAGAAGGGCTTTATCGTGAATTTGTTAGAGGGCTTCAAGTGCTTCGTAAAGAGGCTGACTTTGCTATTGATGATAGGATTAGCGCTAGTTTTGATGTAAAGGATGAACAGTTAAAGCAAGTTGTTGAAGAAAATCTTCAAAAAATTAAAGAAGAAGTTTTAATAAAGCAAGTCGTTAATGATTTAAAAGATGCAGTTATCACGAAAGATGTTGA
>CADBOH010000104.1 GCA_902796285.1 uncultured Eubacteriales bacterium
CAGTGCCTGTCCAACCAATAAATGTGTACCCTGTTTTGCTAGGATTAACAAGAGTTATATCTTCATCAAAATATGTATATGTTGCTGGGTTTTCAGTTTCAACAGTTCCGCCATTCATTGTGTATGTAATTGTGTAATCAGTTACATCAAAATGAGCATAAAGTGTTGTGATTTCAGTTTTATCCCAAGGGCATGCCCCTGTTCCGTTTGCGTTATAATACTTTGTCCCCTCTTCGCCATCTTGCGCGTCAAAGAAACCAATGAAAGTGTATCCTGTTTTTGTTGGAAGTGTTTGCTCGTTAAGGTTTGGTAAGTTTTCGCCATAAGTTGCTACAACATAACTTTCATCTTCAAACATTACATAGTAATGATTTGGAAGAGCAACAATTGTCCCAAAATCATAGCCATCTTGATTAACAATTCCTGAGCCAATTCTGTAAATAGCCCCTTCGCTATTTGATTTTCCATCAACAAGCGTCCAGTTTGATGGTGCATTGTATCCTTTTTCAAGAACTGCATATCCATAAACATATGTTCCATTTTCATATTGTGCTCCACTTTCAGCTCCGGCCAAGCTATATGAACTTGTTGAAAGATAAACTTCTGAAATTCCTTCACCAGCTTCAATCAAAACTCTGTGTGTCCACTTTGCATACAAATTGAATTCACTTGTATATTCTTGTCCGCCAATTTGAGTCACAATTGCATCTGAACAATCAGATACTTTGTGCCAACCAAGGAATGTGTATCCTGCTCTTGTTGGGTTATCCAAAACTGTGACGCTATCGTATGTGTGTTGCGCCTTGTATCCTTCCTAGTGAGCCCCAACAAAAGGATCTACGTCTTGATCAAAATAGTTTATATTGTATTTGTTTGCTACCCAGTTTGCTGTGTAATTTCTGTTGCCTATTGAACCTTTGGCAATCTGTAAATTTGTTTGTGGAATCGTCCCATTTGAACCTGTCCACCCAGTAAATGTATAACCTATTCTTGTTGGGTTTGAAATTGTGAATGTGTCTGTTTTTACATAATATTCACCTGGATGTGTTGTTCCATGTTGTCCACCATTCAAATCATAGCTGATTGAATATTTAATTGTATCAGCACTTATTGTGCCAAAATTTACGGTTGAATCACCAACAGTTTTTGAACCAACACGATAAATTGCGTTTTCTGTGTCTGCTGTTCCAGAAACAAGTGTCCAGCCATCTTTGTGTTTATATCCTTTTGCAAGTTTTGCAAAGCCATAAACTGTTGTGTTTGCATTAAATTCAGTTCCACTTGCACTGCCACTTGTTGCATTTTGACTGGTTGATAAATATACTTCTTTTACACCATCACCTTTGGCAATTGTTACAGATTGAGCATTTAATTCACAAGTAACAGTAACCTGTAAATTTGTTGTACCAAGTGCTTCACTATTATTAGTTGAATAACATGTCATAGTAAAAATAGTATCATGTGAAGTACAGTATGTAGTATCTGTTTCACTGATATCAAACAGCCCTGCATTTGTTGATACTGAAATTGGAATGTCATTAAAACTAATACTATATACAGGATGTTGGCTTATGCCTATCGTTACAGATATAACAGCTTTTACTACTTTATATTGACTTTTAGGCGTAAAAGTTAAAGTAAAAGTATGTGTTGCACCAGGAAGTGTTGAAATTTTGGTTTCTTCACTATTTGGTTTTCTATAATTAATTTCGGTATCTTTTGTTCCAATAATTGTCCATGTTCCATAGGTGTTAGCAATTGTATAATTGCCGTCACTAACTGAATTATAAATCTCTTCGGCTGTTAAAGTTACATCATTCGACGCCGCATAAGCTGTCATTGTGTTTGCTGGTTTGAGCAATAAAACAAAGCCCAATGTTAATGGCATTATAAGGGCAAACAAAACTGCTACAAGCCAACTTTTATTTTTTAATTTTTCCATCATTTCCTCCTATTGCACTTTGAGCAACAAAAAATAGTATTATCTAAATATAATACTACTCCTTTTAGTGCAACAAAAGTGCCACAATAACACATGTATTTAAACAAACAACAAAAAACATTAAAATTCTCCATTAAAAGTTGCCCATGGATACTGAGACATATATTCACCATGATATAGTTTTATTGCATCAGGATTGTTTTTTCGATACTCATAAGCATCACAATCCACTTTTGAGGTATCAACAAAACACTCATTGTGTCTTTTAACAAAAGTGTCTTCTGCTCCAACGCTTTTAAGGGTTGCCAAAATATCAGCAATAAGATTTCTTAAATATGATTTGTGGTCATCCTCTTCCCACAAAACCGCATTAAGTTCCCCCACGCTCACGGCTGCACCTTCGCGGTCGACAAGATATGCAAAAAGTTCCTTTGATTTGCTTCTTTCAAACTTGATTGGCTTGCCATCGCAAAACACTTCAAAATTGCCAAAACATTTTACTTGCAATCTGTTCGACTTGCTCGGTTTAACATCAAATCTAAGCGCTTCAATTTCTTCTTTCACCTTATCTTCACTAACTGGTTTTGTAACATAGCCCGACGCATGCAACTTATAAGCATCTAAGGCATAATCATCATAAGCGGTAACAAAAATTATGTTGACATTTGAATTTTTGATTTTAAGTTTTTTTGCAAGTTCAATCCCATTTAATTCTGGCATCGAAATATCCAAAAAGGCAATATCAATTTTATCGTTTTCTTGCAGTGCTTGAAGTGGGTTTGTATAACTAACAATTTCCGCGTTTGGCAAAGCATTTTTAACTGCGTTTTCAAGCCTTATTAGCTGCAATTTTTCATCATCAACCAAAAGAATTTTCATGTTTTCTCCTATTTGTGAAAAGTGACAACAATTTTTGTTCCCTTTTCAGCCTCGCTTTTAATTTCAATATTTCCATCGCACATTTTTTCTATACGATATTTTATATTGTTGATCCCAAAATGTTTGTTTTCTTCGCTGTTTAATTTGTTGACATCAAACCCAACCCCATCATCTATAACTTCAACAAAAATGCTGCTATCTTTTTCATAAGTTTTTATAGTTAAGGTTCCACCAGCGATTTTTTGCAAAATCCCATGTTTTATAGCGTTTTCAACAATTGGCTGTATTGAGAGTGGTGGCACACTAAAATCAATTGTTTGAACATCATAAACTACATTTATCCTGTCGCCAAACCTAACCTTTTCTAGCGATATATATGTTTTAATATGTTTAAGTTCATCTTTAAAAGAAATTAATCTTTTTTCTGTTAATGAAGATAAGTTTCTGCGCAAATATTCAGTAAAGTCGTCAAGTGCGGTTTGGGCTTTTTGCGGGTCTATTGTGATGAGTGTTGAAATTGATGATAATGAATTATAAATAAAATGTGGCTGAATTTGGGAGAGCATAATTTTGATTTGTGCCTCTTTATTTTTTTCTTGCTGGCGAGAAAGTTCTAGATTCCTCTCAACACTAAGAAAGGCAAACAAAATTTCAATTGCTATAACAATCGATGCATACGCTATTGCATATCCCTTAAAAACGTTTTGCAAGATGATTGCAACAAATGGCAAAACGCAATATGTTGAAAAGGC
>CADBOH010000105.1 GCA_902796285.1 uncultured Eubacteriales bacterium
AGCGCTTGTTGTTTGATAGTTATCATTTGCAAGGCCAAATGTTGCTGGCAAATCTATTGTTAGTGTTGTATCGCTTGGCAATGCTTTTGGTGTGTAAATGTCTGTGAGAGAACTGCACCCATTAAACATATCACCTGCATTTGTCACGCCACTCATATCAAAATTTGATAAATCCAAACTTGTTAAGGCTTGACATTCTTGGAACATATATCCCATATATATTAATTCCGTTGTATCAAAACTTGTCACATCAATGCATTCAAGCATTGAACATCCGTTAAACATCCCCTCCATACTTGTTACTTTTGATGTGTTAAAGTCTGACACATCCAAACTTGTTAAAGCTAAGCAACCTTGGAACATGCCCTGCATACTTGTTACTTTTGATGTATTAAATCCACTCAGATTCAAACTTGTTAAGGCACGGCAAGAAGAGAACATATATGACATATCTGTGACATTTGATGTATTGAAATTTGACAAATTCAAACTTGTTAAGGCGAAGCAGCCATTGAATATATCTTGCATATTTGTTACATTTGATGTATTAAATCCACTCACATCCAAACTTGTTAAGGCTTCGCAGAAAGAAAACATACCATACATATTTGTTACATTTATAGTGTCAAAGTTTGCTAGATCAATTGTCGTTATTTTTTTGAAGTAACTATATATCCATTCATCATTGATTGTGGTATTTGCGTATTTATAGAAGAAATATGAACAATCTTCTGGTAAGATGATCTTGCTATCATTGATTGAGAAGATAGTGAGTGTTTCGCCTGAAATTCTTGCATAAACGCCATTGCCGATTGAAACGTCACCTTCTTGCGCAACCATGTTTGTTGCAGTTGTGATAGTTCTTACATTAAGTATATCGTTTTTGTATGTTTCTTTATAGTTATCCCATAAAGTTTTATCAAGGGTTGTGGCAACTTGCTCAAAGTTTGCAGTTATCGTCTTGTTTTCTGCTGGCATTGTTTCAGGAACAGCCTCGCTCCACCCTGTAAATGTGTATCCTTCTTTTGCTGGATCTGCAGGTGGAGTAATTGTTGTGCCGTAGTTTTGTGTGATTACTTGATAGTTTTCTCCATCAACAACAAATGTGAGTGTGTACTCATTTATTGCATAAATTGCCATATATTGTTTGTCGCCTGTTGATCCTTGGGTAATAGTAACTTCTGCAACTGGTTCGCCTTGGCCTGGGTAAATCCAACCAAGGAATGTATACCCTTCCTTAACAGGAGCATTCAATGTAAATGTTGGTGTTGATGTTGTATAATAAGTTGGGTTGTTTGCAGTACCACCATCAAGTTCATACAAGATGTAACTAAATGACGAAACGTCAGTCTTTTCAAGAGTAACCTTGTTATCCTGAGTTGACAAATAGTCAGCAAATTCCCACATAGAAGTCCCTTGAGGAGATTCTTCATCATTTTTAACTTTAAATACACCAGGAAGAGTTATTCTTGCTTGACTTTCAGTAAGTGCTTTTGGCATAACGATTTCTTCCAAATTATCGCAAGAAATACGATCTCCTTCAGGAGACAATGCTGTAAATAACTCAGTGAAACTTGTTTTGCAGTTATAATAGATCTCGAAAAGTCTTTCATCCAAATCATAACTTTCATTTTCCTCTACTTCGCTGATACCGTCATAAATATGAGTCAAGTCAAAACTTGAAAGATCAAGGCTTGTTAAAGCATTGCAGCCGGCAAACATTAAGCTCATACATGTAACATTTGATGTATCAAATCCAGTTACATCCAATGCAGTTAAATTGTTACATTTTGCAAACATACGATTCATGTCTGTAACATTTGATGTATCAAAGTTATTGCCAAATGTGAGGGTTGTTAACGCCTTGTCCGCTTTAAACATTTGAGACATGTCTGTAACATTTGATGTATCAAAATGTGATAAGTTTAAACTTGTTAAACTTTCACATTGCAAGAACATGCTACCCATATTTGTAACATTTGATGTGTTGAAGTTTGAAATATTAAGATTTGTAAGTGCTGTTTGTTGTGCAAACATACCTGACATATCTGTTACATTTGCTGTGTTAAAGTTTGAAAGATCAAGTTCAGTCAATTTTACTTGAGCTTCATCATCAACCACCCATCTAAAGAATGTTGCAAACATAGCTCTCATGCTTTTAACATTTGATGTATCAAAGTTTGAAAGATCCATTTCTTCAACATTTTCAAATATATTTCTATATCCGGCAGTATATTGAGGCTCCTCTCTGAAATCTTTTACAAACATATAGAAGAAGTATGATGCATCTTCTGGAAGTATAATCTTGCTTGCGCTTGTTGAGAAAATCCAAAGAGTATCACCATCTATTCTTGCGTAATTTCCTCCACCAAGGGCATAGTCCCCATATTCTTCATATGCGGTCATATTTGTAGCAGTTTTAATTTTTGTTACAGAGTCTGCTATATATTCAGCAGCACCAATCTTAAACATCTCCCACTTGTTGTCACTAAGCCAATTTTCTTTTGTCCATGTTGCTTTTATAGTGATATCTTGATCTAGTGGATATTCTTGATTGTCAGCAATAACAAGTTTAAAGTCAGTTTCATATACTGCGGTATTTGAGGTGTTTTGCTCTGTAAATGTTTCAATATAATTCTCTCCAGAATCATATATCCATCCATCAAAAACATAGCCTTCTCTTGTTGGTGTTGGAAGAACTCCATAGTTTTCACCAAAAACAACTTGTTGGCTTTCTTCGTTAAGCGTTCCGCCATTTGTATCAAACGTAACAGTATGAGTATGAGCTGTGCTAGTAAAGCTTGCAGTAAGGCTTACACTGTCAGTGCCAATAGTATTAAGCCCGCTCCATGAGTTAAAATCAACATCATAGCCATATCGTTCGTTTGGCTCTGCAGTTGCAACAACCACTCCGTTAACCAAAACATTGGTTCCGTCAACAGTAACGGCTGCATTTTTAGCAACCATATTTAAAACGCTGCCTTCAGCCCAATTGATAGTGCCAAAGCCTTGGTTAGGATCAACGTTAACCTCAAGGAGCACTACTCTGCTTATTTCTTGTCTGTTTTCTATGGTTGAGTTTGTGAAATACTCCATGTAATTTATATATCCACCATAGCCATCACTAGTCCAGTATCCTGGCAAGTCGATATGATCATCACCGGTTAATAAAGGGTATCTTTGTGGTGTATAAATTGTTTGAAGAGTGTTGCACCCTGTAAAAATATCACTAACTACAACGCCATCATTTAATACAAAGCTTGAAAGATCAAGCGAAGTAAGAGCACTGCAGCCATTAAACATTTCACTAATATCTGTCACGTAAGTAGTATCAAATTTTGTCAAATCCATTGAAACTACATTTGAAAATGCATCTGCAAAGAATTGCTTGCTATCATCGTAGAGATAAATCTTATCAGTTGTTGAATACAAAACGAGTGTTTGAGTGCCAGCATTGTCATAAATTCTTGCATAAATATTTTCACCTAACTGTGAGTCTCCAGTTTGAACTTCTTGATTAACCAAAGTGGTTACGCGCTCTACATTTGCAAGCGCAGCAGCATAATCTTCTTTAAACGCTTCCCAAAGAGTCATGTTTAATGTTGGAGCCCACTTTGCATAAACAGTTGTATCGCCAACCTGATTTGCAGGCAAATAATATCTTGTAACATTAACGCCAAGCTCACTATCCCACTCTTGTGAAGCAAGACTGTTTTCCGTGCAATCTTGATCTAAATACCAACCAGCAAAGTGATACCCTGCTCTTGTTGGAACTTTAAGTTCTTTGGCTAAGTTTGTGTGAGTTGTTGGATAATTCCCATCAAAATTGCCAACAAAATCTGCTCCGCCTTCATTTTTATATATAATTGCGCTTGGCACAGTAAACTCTGCCCCAACAACTATATCATAATTTGGCATAGAGAATGTCGCATTTGAAAGTGACATTTTATTTTCTGGGAATCCAACCTCATAATAGTAATATGCCTCTACATCATAGCCTGAAGCTGGTGTAGCATTGATTGTTATGGTTTCATTCTCTACATATTTTGCGTAGTCAACTGTAACAGTTCCATTTTGAATTGTGCTATCAACTGTTACGTTGTGAAGCATGTCTGCTCTATAAATAACCTGCTTTGTCCCTGCAGTTGAAACTGGGAAGTCTGTTAAAAGTGTGCCAGTTGTAGCAAAATTGTTGTTTTTTAAACTATATGTCGTTGGCAAAGTTATTGTAACATTAGTATCGCTTGGTAAAGCATTTGGCGTTTTAATTGTTTGAAGATATGTGCATCCAGCAAAAACATCCTCGGCACTTGTCACGTTGGAAAGATCAAACCCTGATAAATCTAAAGTTTTAACCAATTCACAGCCATTAAACATGTTTGAAATATCTTCAACTCTTGATGTGTCAAAATTGTCTAAATAAATACTTTCCAAGTTTTCAAAGGGTGCATTTGATATCGGGTCGACAAAAAAGGCATTGCAACCACTTGGTAAAACAACTTTATTGCTATTTGTTGAAAACAGATATAGCGTATCGCCAGAAATTCTTGCATAAACATTTGTGTCAATATATGTATCGCCTTCTTCATTTTGCATATTGTTTGTTGAAATAAAGGTTGTAACATTGTTTACAATTTCACTTGAGTGATTAAACTTAAACTGAGTCCAGTTTGCATCAAATGTCTCACCGAACTGCACAAGCACACTCACATCCTGAGCTGGCATTGTAAATACATATTCATTTTCATTTTCGCCTTGTTGAGTAATTGGAACAAATGTGTCACTTCCATCCTCGCTCATATACCCCAAGGCTCTAACCCCATATCCCTCAGCAAGCTCAACAGTAATAGTGATTTCTTCCCCCGGCACGGCTGAATTTTTTGAAAGATAGTAAGAGCAGCCGTAATCTTTGCCATCGCCAACTTCAAACGAAATACTATGTGCCGCTAAACCAAAAGTTGCATAAACTAAAGCGTCAAAATCAGGACACTCAAAAGTTGTGCCCTCAAAATCAACACGATTGTTGCCATCTGCGTCGGTATAATATCCGCCTTTGATCTCGTAATTTTCATCTGCCGTGTCAGCAACAAGTGTTATTACTTCACCATAGCGACCAGTTGTTGATGACAAATGATATGTGCCATGCTCTACAGTTTGTGCTGTGAGTGTGCGAGTTGTTGCCACCTCTAACTTAGCATAAAGCGTGATAGTGTCACCTTGATTGCCTTCAAGAGATGAGTCAAGTGTTGTTAACGCATCACCAGTGCAGTCTGCATTATCATACCATCCACGGAAATAGTAGCCTGCGACTTTGCCATCAACCAAGTTTGTTGTTTGCCCAAAAGTGTGCACCGTTTCAGCCTCTCCAACAAACTCGCCGACGACATTATATGCGCCATCGCCCACTTTGTATTTATATTCAATACTTGCAGTATCACCAACAGCCGCAACAGCAACTATCTGGCTACCCGCGTTATTGTAATCTTTATGTTTGACAAATCTTGTCCCCATGGCAAGCATGCCCACAAAAGCAAATGTTGCCAAAAAGAATGATGCTCCTTTAAGAATTGATTTTGTCTTTTTCCCGTCTTTCATAAATTCCTCCAGAAATCCAAATATATAAATATGATAATTTTTTTTCAAAATTAAGTCAAATAAAACGAGGCCCAATTTTTAACATTTAAAAAAATATTTTTAAATTTATTTTTATCATCTGCTTGAAATATTCTTTGTATTTTTTATTTTTTTACAACCTAAAAAACAATCAAAATTAATTTTCTTTGCTTTTTTAGGGCTAAAAATGTGTTTCTAAGAGGATTTATCCTTGACTTAAATCTTTTTATCTGCTATTATTTTTGTATAAATAGTTTAAAAATGAATATGGCAAAGTTTTTAATCTATAATAAAAATAAGGAGATTTTTATGAAAAAGAAAATTTTAACATTTATTTTTTCGCTTGTTTTAATTTTGCCACTCTCGCTTTTACTCTTTGCGTGTGGTGGTGATAGCGGAAAGAAAATTTCTAGCATCATGATTAACAACTACGACGTATCTTTAGAATACGGCCAACCTATTGAAGGAGATCCTTTTGGCATTGAACTTTCTTTTTCTGATGGCACAAGAGCCATGCTTGAAGATATGACTCAAGAAGAAGTTGATGAGCTTGATCTTCAAATAATCCTTCAAAAGCAAAAAGAACATATCCCTGTTGAGGGAGAAGACTCTTGGGAAACAGAATGGGAAGACTGGAGTTTTGAATATGAAATGCCTGTTGCTTGGTATCAATTGACACTTAAATCAGGCAGAGTGCAAGCTGTAACTAATTTCAATATTGTTCCAACAGACTATCCAAACAATGTTAGCGTTTTCATTTCAAACAACATTACTTACGGCGATCCAGTTGCACTTCCAAGCGTTTCTCTTAACACTGACATGATCAACTACATCAACTATTATTATCAAGAAAAAACTGAAGATAACACCTATGCAGATAGAGAACAATGGCAGTCATATAATTATGGAGAAGGCGAAAATTGCTATATACTTCCTGGAACATATCAAATGTTCGCTGAAATTTTCGCTCGTAATTATACCCCAATATTGACAACTCTTAGAACATTTACTGTTCAAAAAGCCACAAAAACCAACTTTGCATTGTTTACATCATCATACAACTCACTAGAAGACAAATATGAGTACACAAGAGTTACTTCACCAATCACACTAATTTATGAGGTTGATAGAAGCAATATATTTGATTATATTCCTTACGCCGGAATCGAAATTTGTGCAACAAACGAAAACGGAGAAGTTGCTTATGATGAATATGGCTACACCGAATTTACTCAATCACTTCAATATCTTATCGATAATGGAAATGTAACACTCACAAGTGAAAATACTGTGATTGACCAAGCAAAGCAATACAATGTAGCATTTAGATTTACTCCTAATGCGGATTTATATAAAGATATACCACTTAATTTTATCATTAAAATCGAGAAAAATGTTACAGATCTTCCAGGTAGCGTATCAATAAAAACCGGCAATTCATCAAGCGCAGATACAATTTATTATGATGGAGAAGAGCACTATATTGATGTTAATGAATACTACTATTATAATGATAACGGCGTATACTATGGCGTAAAGAAAACAGAACAACAAATCCCAGAAGAAATTGAAATAGATGACGAAACAAATCACGGCACTCATGTTGTGAAAATTGAAAAAAGAATGGAGTGGGATGAAAACGAACAAGCCAATGTTGAGCGTTGGTATAGAATTGATATCATAAAAATATATACTTTCACAAACTTTGCAAATACTGATGCAGGCACCTATAAAGTAAGTTGCACACTACTGCCCGAATGGAACTCTTTGGTTGTGCTAAGAGCACTCATATATAATCAAGAAACTGGTGAGTATGAACAACCTACTGGCTCACACCTTGAAATCGGATCTTATACAATCAATAAAAAACCTTATATAGTTGAAGCAGATTTGCTTATAGATGGCAATTCACAATTGGGATTAGTAGATCCTCAAACTGGTTATACTACGTTGGTTTATAACAAAACCTATACAATAACTGCAAACAATATGCAAGTATTCGATAATTCTGGCAGTGAACGTCAACTTGATACAACAGTAGAAGCAAGAATAAAAGAGTTAAAAGTTTATTCTAACCACGAAGGAGGTTTCGTAACAGAAGGCGTAATAACAAATGGCAATAAAATAACATTTACGGAAGACTCCCTTGTCAATACTACGCTTTTAATTTATGTTGTATTCACATTTGATAATGAAAACTATAATGAGCCTGAGCAAACTTTGTTTGCAACAATAAAAAGCGCTGTAAGATATTTCGATATAAAGGCAAAGGTTATTAACGAAGAAGATTCTTATGTGCTTAATTACAGACAGATCGATTATTTTAACGCAGATGAAAGAGATGTAACTTATTTCTCTGCAGATAATAATACTTACAGATTGTGGAATGATTACTATGACACACTCTATTACACTTATGGCTCAAACGAAGAATATCAACTAAACACTTCAAACACAATTAACGCAAACTACAATTATTACATCAAAAATGGTGAAAATAATTATAGCAGAGTTAATTTCTACATTTTAGACTACAGATCTGTTAAAGAAAATGAATCTGCAAGAGGAAATGAAAATGTAGTCTACTATGATGGATTAAATAAAAAAATAGAATTGGGCAGCATACAATTTGGCATCGATATAAATGCTGAAAAATTCTCAGATATTTATGAAAGTTTGTATATTATAAGTTGGGAAGACGATCAGACTGTATACACACAAAATACTAGCAATCAAATCGATTTTAGCAAAACTTATTATAAACAAGTTGACAGTGACGTTTATGTAGAACAATACATCTATTACAAAGTTGAAAATAGATACATTCAAACTAGAACAGCAATTGATGGTGTAAGCGAATATTATGTTTGCTTTAATGACATCGATGTTTACGCAGAATACTTAGAGGTCGAATTGCAAAACTTTGCTGATATTTACAATACCTTATATATAGGACAGTATGATGAAGAAACATATCAAACAGAATATACAGCAAATACAAGTAATCAAATTGATTTTGCAAAGAACTATTACACGGTTGATCAAAATGGTTTTTACCAATATATGTACGTTTATTATAAAGTTGGTGACATATATTATAGAACGGAAGCCGCTGTTGACGGAGTAACTGACTACTATCTATTTGGCGAATCTCGTATTTACACTAGAAATCATATAATTGAAAAATATGATGAAGTAAATGACACTTGGGTTAAAGCCGAAAACACAAAAGATGTTGGCTTGTATAGAAAATACTATTGGGTAGGCGCTGGTAATTGCGTGCTTGTGGATGAAGATGGAAACTACTTATTTGAAATACCTTACGAGTGGGAAGTTAGAAAAACAGGTCTTACCCCAGTTGCAGTTGTAGGTGATCCTGTAATAACATTTACAGATACAAACGGCAACGAACTTACAATAAATGACAATACAATTACTGTAACAAGCGAAGATGTTCCTGTTTATTTAAACATCACAGTTACTCTAGATAATGTTAATGTAAAATACAAAGTCGTTTTAAAAATGGAAGACACAAATAATTACGGTTCATACACCACTGGAACAACTGTTGGTGCTTATCAAGCAAGCACATATCATGTTACGGTTTATATCGTACTTGATGAAAACCATTATCTTGCCGATAGCCAAGGCAACGGGCTTGAATACTTAGCTGAATTTGACTGGCAACTTGTAATTGCCGATTAACTAAAAAGACGCACTCAACACCAAAAGAGTGCGTTTTTTGTTATAAAAAATTAAAAAAATCAATAAAACTTTGATTTATGTTTGCAAATTTCCTGATAAGCCATTATAATGATATGAGTAAGGAGTTAAACGCAATGTTTGAAGAAGACCAAGAAAACTCGGCCCTCAACTTGTCATATAATGCATATGAATATAAACGCGTCCAAAATGGTCGTGG
>CADBOH010000106.1 GCA_902796285.1 uncultured Eubacteriales bacterium
TTATATTAAAGGAATCACTATGATAACAAGATACGATAGGAAAACAAAAAAAGAATCCGAATATAAATTGCCTGATGGTGCAGAGATGTATGTTGAAGATTTAAGTTCAATAATATGCTGTGCGTCCTGTGGTAAAAAAGTTGTTGCTGGTGATACTTTTACAAGTATGGAAATTATGAACGGTATGGGTTTTGGTTATTTGGTTTGTGAAAAATGCTATGAACAAGAATACAAAAGAAGATATGGGGAATAAATATGAAAAAAGTTGTATTAGTTTTTCGCAACCAATATGTAATGAAGATTGACGGCTGTGCTCTGTTTTCTTCAAGAGATTGTGGTGAGGGTGTTTTGATGTTCAAAAACCCAGAAGAAGCCACATTATATGCTTTGCAACAAGGCATAACAGAACGATATTTGAAAGAACTTGAATATCAGGAAATAACAGTAATAAACAAAAGAACAAAAAAATGATTAAAGTATTAGTATATTGGGGAAGTGGTATGGGAACACCAAAAACATACACTCTCAAAGAATTTCAAAAACTATTCAATCAAGCAGAATATGATGTGTTTGATATGATAAATGGCAACAAAATTGAATTTGTTGTAGAATAAACAAAAAGGACAAAAAATGGAAAAAGAAGTAAATAAATTGGAAGAATTACAAAATAAATCTGTAAAAATGATGTGTGAACTGGCTTTGGAAGCCTTTGATAAATTACCAGAAGAAACAAGAAAGATTGAATTTAGCAAATTAACCATTGCTAGTTTGCTTATAAAACAAGTTATTGAATCTGTTAAAGAATTACCAGAGGAAGAATTTACTGAAATCTGTAAATTGGATGAATTTGTAGCCGACACTTTCAAAAGAATAAGTTTATTTAATACTTTGGGTGTTGAATTGGGTTATGCGAGAAGGATAGATAAAGATGGCAAATAATTTATACAGAATATATGATAAGCAACTGGGGAAATACAATTACAATGTAAGTCTTTCCCCAACAGGCTTTATTCATTACAACGGTTCAACCTTTGCTGTTATCAACCCAGATGATTTTGTTGTCGAACGAAATACTGGTGTAAATGATGTGACGGGGCAACCAATATATGAAAACGACTATCTTATGGACAAAAAAGGTAATGTTTTTGTCGTAAAGTGGAATAAAGAATCAGCGTGGTTTGAGTGCCAAGGTGTAGAAAACAAACTTATTGGGTTTGATTTTTCTGATATGCCTGCTGTATGGTTGTCTGGTAATGCCAATGAGGGCGTAAAACAAAATGCTTTTTGGTGTGATGAAAACCATAGTTCAATGATAGGTTAAAAATGTTAAGTTTTAGAATTGACGATACTGGTGATGCTATATTTAATTCCCAAACAGAACTTGCGGAGTTTTTGGGATGTGCAATATCAAATATAAATTGGCACAAGCAACACAATAGCGATTCAAGGAATCACTTTTACTGTTGTGGGTATGGTATAAATATTATTCGCAAGAAAGTTATACCTTACCATAAGACAAAAAAAGGCAAGGCAAGACAGAAAGCATACTATGCAGAGCATAGGGAATACTATCTTGAAAAATCAAAGCAATGGCGTAAAACACACCACGAAAAAGTGACAGAATCAAAAGAAAAGTGGCGCAAGGCACATCAAGATTGGTATAATGCCTATTATAGAGAACAACGAAAAAAGAAAAAGGAACAAATAAAAGGTGGTAAAAATGAATAAATCACAAGTTGATATAAATATTTATTTGCCATTTATGAAATCTTTAATTGAAAAATATGGTGATTTTAAGATTTCACAAGATTTACATAATGATATAATTTATCATTTAGGTAGAATATGTGAATTAGTAGAATTTCAAATACGAAAGGACAACCAATGAGTGATATGAAATGCCCTATATGTCAGAACAATCTGCATAAAATCAACATAGTTGTTTCCACCTGCACAAATGACAAGTGTAAATTGTGGGGTTCGTCTATACCGAATTTAGTGCTTGAAGCCCTGTCACAAGCAAAACAAGATTTAGAACGCACACGCAAGGCTTTGGAAATTGCCAAAGACACTCTTCATTGGTATAATGACAATTATGATTCCATAGTAGCACAAAACACATTGGACGAAATCACAGCACTAGAACAAAAGGATGTAAAATGTCAACAAGAGCAAATATAGTATTACAAGAAAAAGGAAGCACACTTTGGTTATACCATCATTGCGACGGCTATCCATCTTATCTTGGTTGGAAACTTATGCAAATAATGGAAAAACACAAAAAAGATTATTCTGATATTTTTGATATTGCAAATGAAATGTTCAAAGACAAAGAAGACGATGGTTTTGAAATAACCAAAGGTCAACACGGCGATATAGAATATTTATATTTAATAGATATTCAAGATAAAAAAATCGCTTGTTTAAGACCAGATGAATCATTGTTAAAAAGTGCAAAATATGATTCAGACACAGATATACAAGAGTGGTATAAGTTTTGTAAATAACAGCAGAACAAAAGGGGGTAAAATATGATGCACGATTGTTGTTGGAAGGCTTTTAAGCACGGACAAGAATATTGTCCAGCGTGTGGACAAAAGATTATATTGTTTGATATACCAAGACAGTTAACAATAGATTTTAAGGAAAAGAAAAGATGAAAAGCAACTGGTATAAAAGATTATATGAGTGGGCTTGGGGTGCTGGTGACAGACATTATGTCGGCAAAATGCGTTCTAAATCATATTGGAAAAAACAATGCAGAAAAACAACTAGAAGAAAATTAAAGGATGACTAATGATTATAGACTTTTCAATGCCAGTATTTAATGGTAAAGAGTGGTGTGTCAGGGTTATTAAAACTGTTAAAAATGGTAATTTATACCCACAAAACACACGATTTGAAGATAAAGATGACGCATACAATTTTTACGAAAATGTAAGAAAAGTATGGCAAAAACAAAAGGAACGATAATGACACTATTAGAAGCGTTAGCACATCAAAGCCCTATACCTTGCACGATTGTCAATAGTCCTTGGGGAAACGGAAGGCAATATAGATGGTATAATGGACACATACAAACAAGAACGCCCACAGGCAAATGGCACAGAACCATAAACACACCGACAACTTTATTAGAAACCGCAAAAATCGATGATAGCGAGATTTTATAATTTTAAGGTATGTTTTATTATAGAGGCAAAAAACTCACTTATAGCGTTAAACTAGACACGGTAGCAACGATGAAAACTTGGAATAAAGGCAATATTACTTTACAAATCAGGGTTCCACCTGAAACAGCGGTGCTTATTTTAGGTCGTTTGTATGGCAAAGGTATATTGACCCGTGAACAATACTTTGAAAAGTTAAAAAAGTTAAAAAAAGATATTTACAAGTAAGATTTTGATGTTATTATTTCCCCAAACCAAAGGGGAAAAGATGGAAAAAATTCAAAATAGATTTGTGTTTTTTGCCAATTTTGCAGAAACGATACAAGAACTTCCCGAAGAAAAACAACCCTTAGCCTATAAAGCGATTTGCGAATATGGAATCTTTGGTAAATTACCAGAAGATGACCTGTTAAAGACAATTTGCCTTATGGCGAAAGCAAGTATTTACAAGGAAGATGGAAGAAAAAATAACGGTGGAAAAAGAGAGGGCGCAGGAAGACCAAAAAATCAAGATAAAAATCAACTTGAAAATCAACTTGAAAAAAAATCGGGTTTTTTTGATAAAAATAATCAAGATGAAAATCAAGATGAA
>CADBOH010000107.1 GCA_902796285.1 uncultured Eubacteriales bacterium
AAAAAATTGGGTTAAGTGCCCAATTTTTTTATAGTATATTATGCCAATTTGCCCCCATAAAATGTAGGTAATTGTGACAGTATGCCTTTATTGAACTAAGTGATACTTTAAAAGCATGCACATCGTCAGAAGAAATATAGTATTTAAGTTTTGCTATTTCCTGCCCTATCTCTTGAATATTTTTGTGATGAACCAGGTAGCATAGCTTTGATTCATCTTCACCCCACTTTTGCTCCAAATTATCAACACTTAAAACAATACTCATGTTTTTTAACTCATCCTGCTCTTCATCGAGTTGAGTTTCAATTTGATAACACATGGTTTGAATTTCCCTTAAAGACTTTGAAACCAACATATCTTCAACGACACAAATTCCAACTAACAACAAAAATATAAACAAAAAATTTAAGTAGTGAAAGACCTTCATCCCACCACCAACCTTTTGCTTTTAAATGAGATGCCTTGCCCCTTTTTTAATTGCAAGTAACTCTCTCCACTTTGATCTATGCTTAAAATCAATATATCCTTAATATTCACATTATTCTTCGTGTTTTTGCGTGCAATTTCTATTAGCTCACTTTCGCTTATCGAAGCTAGCGCCAAGTTTTCTTTTACAACTTTGCCATCACTTACTAAAATAATAGGCAAAAAACTTTCTTGACTGTTTAGTTTAAGTTCGCCGCTTGTTGCTGGGGCAAACTCTGCTTTTGGCATAACACTAACTTTGCCATTTGTTTCCATAATTGCATACTGAACTTGGCTAATGCTAAAATATCCGCACTCTCTGAGTGCCGCAAATATATCATCTGTTGCCAAATTTAACTTTTTCATAGCAGAATAATCAATCCCGTTTGGATTAATTATGATTGTTGGCTTACCGCTTACAATTTTTGAAATCCATTGACTATTTTTACAAACAAGCGTTAATATAAAATGCAATACAACAAGCGTTAAAAGAGGCACTATACCATGTAAAACAGGCACTGAAACTTCTGCCATTGGTATTGTTGCAAGGTCTGCTATAATCAACGTTAAAACAAGTTCAAAAGGTTGCATTTGACCAAGTTGCCTTTTTCCCATAAGTCTAAACACCAAAAGAACAATCAAATAAATAAGTATTGACCTAATAATTATCGTTAACATACATTTAGTATAATCAATTTAAAAATTATTACACATGTCAGTTTGTTTTAAGTCCCTTTTTCTTGATCTTAGGGATTTTTTCTTTTAAACGATTCCCCGCCATAACAAGAAAAGCTTTAACATCCACTATGTTAAACACCCAGCACAGAAGAACAAAACTTGCAACACACAAACTTCCACCTATTGCTAGGCTAATAAAGAGCGGGAAAATATAGCCACACAAACTAACAACAAAAGATGCAAGTGCTGCCGATGGGATCGAAATTAAAACTAATTTTAATAGTGGTTTAAATAGATTGAGCTTTACTTTTGTATGTCTCTTTAATAGCCATAAATTTAACACGGCTGTTATTAGATAGTTTATACCTAGTGACCACATAAGCGCATTTATTCCAAAAAGTGATGGCAAAAACCATAGCGACAAAAACATGAAGACTGATGCTATAATAAAATTTATAAATGACTTATTTTCAAGGCCAAGTGAATTTAAAAGCGCAGATGAGATGTTTGTTAATCCAAGTGGTAATAGAACCCAGCAAGCCGATTGCAAAAGAGTTCCACTTAATATGTCATCGTATAAAAACACACCAATTTGTTCTCCCATGCTTAAAAACACTGGCACAAACAATGCGGACACAAGAAGTGCGAAAAACAGAGATGATGAAATCCTTTTTTCGATATGGTCTTTATCATTTTGTGCGATTGCCTTTGATATGTCAGGAATTAGCGCTGTTGAAAGTGAACCAATGAGCATTGTTGGTATAAAAAGTAAAGGCATTGTCATGCCGACCGCAACCCCATAAAGACTTAGTGCCTGTGAACTTGTATAGCCTATTGCCATAAGCCTTGAAGGTATAATAATAGCGATAATAGGTTGAATAAATGAACTAACAACCCTCATTAGTGTTATTGGCAAAGATTGCTTAACAAATGGCTTTAAGTAGCCCTTTTTTATTTTTCCTAAACTGCCACCATAATAAAAATATAATAACACAACAAGCAGCATTGAAAACGCGCATGCTATTGACATAGAAAGCCCAAGATTGAACGCATTTTGAATTGCAGTAAAACTTGCATCAATCATTAGTAGTGCAAGAAATATTCTAACAACTTGCTCATAAAACTCAGTTATACAAAGTGCAAAATAATTGCCCCTTCCCCACATCTGCCCGCGAAGCACACAATAAACAGATGAAAAGACAAGCGCAGGAAGTAAAACAAGTAAAATGTTTATACACCTTTGGTCTGTGAAAAGTTTTGCAAATAAGCCATTGAAAGACAAAACTATAATGCTAATTAAAAGTGAAAGTGCCACTGTAAAACACAGCACGATTGTCATAAATGAACCCTCTTTTTTATGCAACCCACCAGCTGAAAATTTTGCACTAGTTCTTGAAATAATTAAAGGTATTCCACTTGAAATTATTGTAAGCAAAACCATAAAAATTGAAGATGCAACTTGATATAATCCAAGTCCTTCTGCGCCAACAGTTCTTGAAAGTATTACTCTAAATATAAATCCAGATATTCTTGTTAAAAATGAAAAAAAGGTGATAAGTGCAACAGTTTTAAATAATGATTTCATAGCCTTCCTCTCATATATCTTATTAAAAATGAATACAATTTAGGACAAGAAGGTGAAAAATATGTTGAAAAAAAACAATTTATTTTATATCGTTCAACAAAATGATGATATTGAAATTATTGCAAAAAAATATAATATAAATTCAACAAAAATACTTTTATTAAATAATTTAACGCCTTATATGATAAGGGAAGGAAAGATTTTATATATTAATTAGTTTTTTGTTTCTTAAACAATTTTTTTATAAATTTTTCTATTTTTTCACTATATTTACTTGAAAAATATATGATTAAAATGGAAAACAAAATAATAAATCCCCAAACAATGAGTCCCCAGCCATGATAAGGTATGATTTCTCCGCTAGAAAGATAACTTACACAGAAGATGCCAATTGGCCTTGTAATCAACTGTGTAAGCATAAAAAATGTCCATGTCATGTCCGTTAACCCTGCAACCAAGCATAAAATATCATCTGGAAAACAAGGCAAAAGCATCATTAAAACAAAGGAGTATTTATTCTTATTTAAAAATTTTGTCCACCTATCTTTTTCATCCTCCCCCGCAATAAAATCAACGAGCTTTTTACCAAACACCCTCCCAAGAAAAAATGCAACAGCACTGCCTAGCAATATTCCAGCAAGCGATAAAAGCCCGGCTTGAAAAGGCCCATACACCAAACTACCTGCTATGACAATTATTGGAGATGGAACTGGTATAAAAGTAACCTGAACGAACTGCAAAAAAACAAAAAAACTCCGTCCCCAAAAGCCTAGGTTAAGTATTATTTGTTTTAGTTTATCAGGAGTATTGATTTTATCCCAAACATTTGTCCAAACCAAAATAAAGTACGCCAAAGCCGATATCCCTAGCAGCAAAGTCAAAACCAAAAACAACCTTAAAATTCTTTTTGTAACACTTTTTTTCATAACATTATTATAATGACAAAAGTTGTAATTATACACAAAGTATATTTTGAGTTGAACTATCAATACTAACAACAAAGGAGAAAAAATGGAAGAAAAGAAAAAATCAAAAAAAGGATCCTTCTTTTGGCTTATAACAACTTGTTTTATTGCTGTGGGGCTATTGTTTTTTTGTCAATTTTATTTTGGTGATGGCGTAAGTGAAAAGACTACATTTTATGATAACACATACATAAATGGAGTAAACGTTTCTGGAATGACCAAAGCAGAAGCGAACACACTCCTTGAAACAAAACTCATACAAAATAAAGATAATTTAAACATAAAACTAAAAAGCGGAGAAAATGAGTGGGAAATAAAGGGAAGCGATTTTGAAATTGTTGGCAACTTTAATGACACACTTGAAAAAACAATAAATTATGGGCGCGAAGGAAACATTTTTCAAAAGAA
>CADBOH010000108.1 GCA_902796285.1 uncultured Eubacteriales bacterium
TTATTTTGAAGGTGGTGGAGCAAACGATTTGAGCTTGGAAGAATCTATTACCGCTTTTCAAAATAAACGCAAAGAAAATCCAAAATACAAATGGAAAAATGATAAAAACAGGAAATAACTATAAAAAATCACATAACATAAAATTCAAAAGTGTTATGTGATTTTTTTACAAATACAATCCTTGCGTGATATTGGTTACTTTATGCTTTTCAATTTCGGAGCAACAAAAAAAGGGAGTTATTCCCCTTTTTATGTACATTAATTTTTGTTATCAAACTGTTCCATAAATTCTTTAAGGTTATCTATATCCTGTTTCTGAACAGATGATTTTACCTTTTCTTTGGCATACTCTATGTCTGCATTTGATATTTTAAACAATACTTTGCCTTGTGCTTCTATAGATTTTCTTATAGGGTTATCCTTTAATCTTTCACAAAACTCACATACGTCTGAGCCGTTAAATCCTTCGGTTATCCTTACAATTTCGGCAATATCAACATCATCTTCAAGTGGTGCACCCTTAAGAGTTTTTCTTATCATAAACTCTCTTGCAGGTCCATCAGGAAGACCAATAAAAATTTTTTCGTTAAATCTGCCTGGTCTGAGCATTGCACTGTCAATATCCCAAGGTCTGTTAGTTGCGGCAAGCAACAAAATGTGTTTACTGTCATCGTCATTAAAGCCCTGTATCTGTGCAAGAAGTTCGGGAACAAGTCTGTTCATTACAGCGTTATTTTCCCCTCCTCTTTTTGCAGCAAGTGCCTCAAACTCATCAAAAAATATTATTGCCTTATCATCTTTACGTGCGGTATCAAAGAGTGCTTTTACATTTCTTTCTGCTTCACCAAACCACTTTGAAACGATATCAGAACATTTTATTGAATAAAATTTTGCCTGCACTTCATGTGCTATTGCTTTGGCAATCATGGTTTTACCGGTACCAGGAAGACCATACAAAAGTATTCCGCCACCGCTTTTTTTGTTGTATGCAGCGTAAACTTCAGGGAACTGAAGGGGCATTATTACCCTCATTTTTATACTATCTTTTACATCATCAAGTCCGGCAACATCATCAAATGATATATCCGGAATATCAACGGCTTTAAACACAGTTTCGGTATTATCACTTTGATTTTGTGATGATTGTTTTGGAGTTTGTTCTCTTTTAGGCGGATTTTGTTTAGGTAATGGTTCAGAAAAACTATTCTCTGGTGGCATACCATTTTGCATAGGAAGACTATCTGCAATCATCCTTATCCTTTTTGCCCTTTCAAGCCTTGCTTCCCTTAAATCACCGGTTGAGTTTTTGGCAATTTTTATCATATTTGCACTTGCCTGTAACAAATCCCTTTTTGCCATAAGATAGTTGCCTTGTTCTTTGTATGCTATACCCCTTTTATAGAGCATATTAAAGGTTTCAAGCAAAAAATCGTCGTTATTCATTTTAAGCTCCTAATGATTATTTTGATTAAACATCTGACTTCATAATTGATTTTTCAATTTTTGCAAGTTCTCTGTCAATGTCAGCATCAGAATTTGTTTCTTTATTTGCTGCTTCAGAATCAATTATGCCCATAAGTTCCTTGCTTGTTTCACCTGCACTGCGTGTAGAGAAAGAGTCAAATGTCTGGCTGGAAGTTGAAAGCATATCGTCAAGTCTTTCGCTTGATTCTTCAACACCGGTCATTGCATATTCAAATTCTTGCTGAACCTTAAGAAAATCGCTGTTATTAGTAATTTTTGCAATATCCCTACTGAACATACTCATACTTTTAAGGAAATCTGATGTTGTCTGGCTCATATCCTTCATCTGACTTGTAAGGTCAAAATTAAGAAGCATTTCCTGAATACGTTTTTGTTGCATTGCAGCCATTTTAAAACCACTGAGTGCCAGTTTAAGTTGACTGTCACTGCCAAGTTGTTTTGCCCTTACAGCCTTGTCCTTATAGTCTGCCTTCATCCTTTCAAGATTATCAATTTGTTTAACCATATCATTTCTGGCTTTTTTTATCTGCATCTTTTTTTCAAATTCTTTTTTTTCTTTACTTTTAAACAAGTCCATCTTCACTTACCTTCCTTCTGTTATTTTGTTGTGGCTCGGAATCAAAGTCCATTTCTTCAAAACTTTGTCCTGCGTTTACAGGTTTGCCCATATCATCTGCCTGTGCATATTCAAACATTGCAAGAATTTCATTGTCGCTTTCGGTTTCACCAAAAATCTTTTCGTTTTCTTCATAAGTTGCCTCTGCTTCATCAAAAGCATCCAGGGCATGCGACATTTTTTCTTCGTGCATCATCTTCTGGCTGTTTAGTTTTTTAAGAAAAGCAGATAAATCCTGTGGTCTGTCAAAGAGTTTATTAAGGCTCATATTTTTGTTAAGCTTAATAAAGTCTTTTTCATCAAGAGCACTTTTAAGCTGATTAAGCATTGATATGTTACTGCTAAGGTACATCAGTCTGCTCATAGTTGATTTGTTTTCTTTTTTAAGGATATTTATTTGCTTTGCACACCATAATTGTTCTTGTTTATCTGTGGTGTTTTTTCCTTGCTCAAAAAGTGAATTTATCTTTGCTGTATTTTCCTCTTTTTGAGATAGAAGAGCATCTTGTTGTTTGTTAAGTTCAACAAGGGCATCAACAACTTCACTTCTTTTAATTTTATTTAGTTTTATTCGGTTAAAAAGTCCCATATTCCTTCCTTTAAAGTACTATGCTATAATATCCCTTTCTTTGATTATTTTCATAAGTTCATTAATATGATCAATGGCTTTTTCTTTTTTGTTAATGCAAAGTTTAAGGTCATCAAGTTTGTTTGCAATCTTTTTTTCAAGAGACTTTGCTTCATTTTTTGACGACAATTTAAGATATTTGATTTCATCTCTCATAACCCTTATTGCTTCCTTTACTTCAAAAACATCACTCATATTGATAAGCAGGTCACACTTGGTAACCATTTCTTTAATGTTTTCGTTATTAACTAACAATTTTTCTTCATTTTTTTTGTTTTTAAAATTTTTAAACATAATAGACTCCTTTTGATTTTAAAAAGTCACAAATTTAGTTTTCTCTGCCACAGCGTTTGCAGATATTTGAACTTTTGAGAAGTTTTTTGCCACAATAAGAACAATATCTGTCCTTATTTTCCTCTACTTCCATTCCGCAGACAGGACACTCTTTCGCATCAGCAGTAAGTTTTGTTCCGCAATTTTTACAAACAAACAATTCGTTTGAAAATTTTGGAGTATCAAATTCTGCATCTGAAAATGAATTATCTGTTGCAGAAAGTCCTTCTTTAATTCTTTTTTTCTGAAGGAACATTGACTGAATTTTGTTTTTGGTATCCTGAGGCATAAATACGCCGTTAATTATGGCATTTTCCACACTTACGCCATAATCATCAAATACCGGTCTTAATTTGTCCTGCAAAAGTTTGCTAAGTTCAATAAGATGGGCATCAATCTCATAAAAACTTATTCTGTTAGCCATCATGGTTTCAGCAATAAGGTCTTTAAGATAGATTGAAATTTGTTCAGCAAAGAAACATTCAACCGCACCTATTGTAACGATAGATTCACTTCCGGCAAGCTTACCTATAAATTTTCTGGCATTGTTGACTTTTATCTCCAAAATACCATTTGCTCCCAAGGTGACGGGAATCTCAAGGAATGTATCAAACAAGTTAAGTGGAGATGCCGTTCCCCAAAGTATTTTTTGATTTACAGTCTTGTTAACATAGTAACATGAACATTCATCACTAGTGCTTTTTTTGCCAAAAATTTTGCCAAGAAATGAAAATTCTTTTGGATTGAGTACATGTTTACCACTATCCAAAGTTTCCATAATTATACCATTTTTTACAAAAACGACCTCATGAGAAAAAGGAACAATAATTTCTCTGTTGTAAGATACTATCTTTGAA
>CADBOH010000109.1 GCA_902796285.1 uncultured Eubacteriales bacterium
AGTATTTAATATTTTGCCCTGCTCAAGAACACCAACGATGCCACCAATATTTAAAGAAGAATTTAAGTTTAAGTTTGCCTCAACATCAAAATAGTTTACGCAGTCTTTGATATTGATATCTTGATTGTCGATATCAGCCTTTATCTTGCCGGCAAACACGCCAAAATTTACATTGGAATATGTGTTTAAAGTGATTTTTGTTGTGTTAACAAATTCACAATTTTCAAATTTTACGTTTTCACCATATCCAACAAGGCCGCCGATATAAATTTCATTTGTATTCTGCTCGTTAATATCAACTTGAAAACTGTCTATTTTGAGATTTTTTATTGTAGCCCCATTTGCCAATGGGAACAATCCGGCATAAGTTGTATCTTTACCAACATTAATTTTATAATTTGAGATAGTATGGCCATTGCCATCAAAAACACCATTAAAAGCAGTAGCTGGGGTATTGAGCACATCACTATCACCAAAAGTTATATCATCTTGCAAAATAAAAGTTGCTTTAGTATCGTAGCATTCATCAAATGCTTCTTGTAAGCTGTTTAAGTCAGAGATATTTATTATTTCGTTTTGTTCACTCCCCTCATTTTCTTCGGCAAAAGAAAGAGTGGCCGGCAGCGCTATTAGCCCGCAACAAAGAAACATCAAAACAAAAACCAAAATATAGTTAAAAACTTTCTTCATTTTTCACCTTTCAATATATATTTAATTTAACATATAAAACTATTTTTTCCAAATAAAATCCAAAATATTTTTAAACCTTAAATAAAAAATTGGTGTAGCAAATTACACCAACCTATTTTTTGATTTGTCTTTAAGCTTTTTTATTAGTTTTTCTTTATCCTTTTGTATGTCGGTTTTAAAGTTTTTTATTTGTTTTTCCTGAGCCTTTGTCATAAGATAATATCTCATTTCATCAAGGCAATGGTCGTCTTTCTTGATTGGTAAATCCTCGTCTCCCCACCAATATGATTTTAATTCCTTAATAAGATTGACACAATTTTTAAATATAAACAAATGTGCATTGCCTTGGCTATCTTTTAAATATCTTTTTACAGTGTTTATTCCACTAAACATATCCTTGTTTACTTTGGGATTCACCAAAATATCATTTTCATAAAATAAATCTACAACACTTTTGCTACTTGCGAGTGTTTTTTGCATTGCCGCACTATCAATGAGTGCACGAATTTTGCCATTATAAGTATGCCATCCCAAACCTCTGCAAATTTCCTTAATGCGTTCAGCGTGATAAACAACATCTTTACCCCTATCAAAATGTTCCGCAATAACATATATATTGCCATCAAAATCTTGAGCATACCAATGGGCTGAAAGTGGATTGTTAAGACCGGGGTCAATTGAAATATTGTCTTGCCACTCGTCTGGCACGGTAAAAGGCTCAATCACATGCACGCTTTCATCAAATTCTTTATAAACAAGCCCGCCGCATTGCATAAATTTGCCATATCTGCGTGATTGCAACTCTTCCTCTGACATCGATAAAGTCATGGCTTCAATTTCTTCTTTTTTAAGATATGGATTGTCAGCCCATTCCATCTCAATATGCCACACTTCATCGCTTTGATTTTCGTTTAAATATATCTCATTATAAACCCAAGTGAGCCCCTTTAATGGTGTCATAGTGCCAAAAATCATGCCCGCCTTATCAAGAATTCTCATCCTGCACTCTTGATATATGTCAAAAGGCGGCTCCTCGTCAAACCAAACAAAATCAAGAGAAGCGCCCTGAAACTTTTCTCTGCCCTGATCACAACTTTTAAATCCTATTTTTGATAGCCCACCAAAGACGTTTTTAACCAAAATAAAGTCGATAATACCGCTATCTGCGCTATCTGCTCTGCCACTTGACATCACAACTTTTTCAATCCAGTCTTTTCTTAGATAATGCAAAATTTTGTTTTGAGCAACATCTCGTTGAACTTGCCTTGTTAAACTAACAACCCAGCATGAAATAGGCTTGTTTTGCTTAAAAGGATGTATCCCTCTTGCAAGCCATACCGTTTCAACAGCACCACACTCGGTTTTCCCAGAACGATTTCCACCAAAAACCCATCTATTTTTCTTATCACATTGATGAAATAGCATTTGCTTGTTATGAACGATCTCTCCGCTGTTATAATTATCCAAAAAGTTATCGTTTTCTCTTCTTGAAATTTCCTGATTTACTATATTTAACTTGTATTCTAACTCTTCCATTTAAACCCGCCAAAAAAGTATATTTTAGTGTCTTTTTAGACAAATAATTCTTTGCAATAAAAATAAAAAACAACTACAATCATGTTATGAAATTTTTAATCTTTTTATTTTTGTTAGTAACCATATTTTTCCCGCTCACGCCCAAAATTTCAAATGCGGAAGTTGTGTATTATGCAAAGATAACTAGCGATACTGTATGTTTTTTTTCAAATCCTACAAAAAACAGTTTAAGCAGTTTGTTTTACATCCCAAAAAGTTACTTTGTCAAACTCCTAAATGATGAAAATGATGACTTTTACTACGCTAAATATAAGGACATCTATGGTTACGTTCTAAAAAATGAGGTTACAGTTATGAGTGGCACACCAAACAAGCCATTTGCAAATGCAACATTTCGAGTTTTTGCTACACAAGGCCTAGGGCTATATAACTCGCCATATCTAAATGAAAACAACAAAATCACGCACCTGCCTTACCTGACTCAAAATTTAACATATTATGGCACCATATTGGGTGAAGAAGTTGTACCCGAAAAAGGTGCCGAGTGGTATTATTGTTCCTATAATGCCGATGAAACTTATTACGGATTTGTTTACTCTGTTTTTTGCGATAAATTAACCCCAATTGAGCCTAATACGGAAGTTTTTGATGTCGTTGTAAATCCATCGTTTTCATCGGTAACCAAGTCACAAGAATTATCTGGCACATCAATGGCTTTTATTATAATTGGAGTAAGTTTGCCTTGCCTTGTTGTGATTTATTTGCTACTTAAACCAACGTTAATCAAGCAAAAGAGTATTAATCAACTAAAACCAAAGCGTAAAAGGCGTGGCGACTATTATGAATTTGATGAAAGTGATTTAAACTAAAAATTGGCTACCTTTTCATCCATAAAAACCGTGATTTCATTTAATTCCTTTGTTTTAAAGTTGTTATAAACCTCAACAATCCAGTTTTCCCCAGAAAGATATTTATTAAGTTTTTCTTCGCTAAATCCAAGTAATGCAAGATAAGCACAAAAAGCATCTTCTGCTTGAAGTTGTCTACGAAAATATGTTCTCATAGGGAAATTGTGTCTTTCTGCAATAACCTCACCCTTATCACCATCAATATATTTTTCTATTAAAAGCTGTGCACTAACCTCTTCCATTTTTTCAAGCGCTTTCTCAGTTAAAACCTTAACATTTATAAGTTTTACCTTTCTTTCGCTAAGTTCAATAATTTTGTCTGCAAGATCAAGCACACCATCATTTTTAAATCCACTATAATATGAATTTAACGCTTGCCTCTCAACCAGTTTATCAATGCTTCCGGCAATCCTTTCAAGATATTTATAAACTGTTAAAATTGTTTTTCCCCATAAGTTTGATTTCATATAATTCTCCTTTAACAATAGCGATTTTAAATTAAAATTTTTGCATAGTCAATTACTAATGCCATATTTTTGTAAAAAAATGCCATATTTTTTACAAAAATGTTGAAATTTGTAAAATTTTAGCAATTTTTGTCGTTTTTAAAGTGTTTTTTGTTGTTTTTTTGATAAGAATGTAAAAATTTTAGAAAACAAATACTGCTACCAATGTTTTTTTGATGTTAAAATTTTTTTAAAAGATTTTGTTAAAGTGTTGTAAAAAAAATAATTTTATGCTAAAATAGTCACGTTAACTAAATATCACACATGCTGGTGTGGCGGAATGGCAGACGCGACGGACTCAAAATCCGTTGGTGGCAACACCATGTGGGTTCGACTCCCACCACCAGCACCACAAGCCCAGGAGCTTGGCGACCATTCCAAGCATCTGGCGTTTTTTTATTTAGGCAACATAATCACTTGCACCAAGAGCACTCTTTGTGAGTCTTTTTTTTGTGGGAGAAGAACCCACACTATTTAGGGTTCCCATAAATCGTGAGATTTTTGGGATAAAGGAGTAAACGAGCGAATTTTTCTGTTTTGATAAAAACATTTAATGAGCGTAGTTTACGACGCCGACTCCCACCACCTGCACCACAAGCCCAGGAGCTTGGCGACCATTCCAAGCATCTGGCGTTTTTTATTTAGGCAACATAATCACTTGCACCAAGAGCACTCTTTGTGAGTCTTTTTTATTAAAAAAACCTAGCATCCTTCGATTTAGTTAAATCTCAGGAACGCTAGGTTCGCTTTAATCTTTTAATTCAAGAACTATAAATACTTGTTCTTTACATTTTACACACTTCATATCGTGAATAAGTTGTTTTGTTTTTATATGTTTTGGTTGTGATTTTAAAATTTCCACACTCCCACTTTCATCATTTGCACTACACTCCCCAAGGCATCGGCCACAATAGGGGCAAAATATTTTTTGTTTCACTTTTTACTCTCCTTACAATTCATGAATACAAAAACTAACTTTGCCAAGAATTTTTACATCACTAGTAACTATATCATCGTAGTTTTGATTTTCTGGGTGCAAGACAACGCAGTCATTTTTTTTATAAAATCTTTTTACTGTTGCGCTATCATCAATAAGAGCAACAACAATATCTCCGTTTTCTGCATCATTGCATTGTTTGACAACTAATAGGTCACCACTATTAATCCCCGCATCTATCATACTATCACCCTCAGCATGAAGAATAAACGTTTTGTCTTTTCCAAAAATGTCAGTTGGAAGTTGATACATACATTCAATGTTTTCTTGAGCATAAATTGGATTGCCGCATGTAACCACGCCAACTACAGGGGCAAGTATAGTTTGGCCTAGTTGTAAGTTTTGAGAAATGTTTATCCCCCCGAGTTCATTTTTTGATATCAGCTTTCGTTCAACTAAAATATCAATATACCTGCAAACCACTGAGAGACTTGAAAATCCTAGATTTTGCTTTATCTGCCTAAAACTAGGGCTCCTGCCATTTTCTGACTGATAAGTTTTGATGTAGTCAAAAAGTTGGGCAAGCCTTTTCTCATCACATACTTTCATGCATCCTCCGTTTTAAAAGAACACCGCGTTCTTTTATGCCAACATTATAAAACATAAAAAAAATAAAATCAAGCGTTTGTGCCAAAATTTTATTTTTTGATTAAAAAAATTTTTCTTTTTTTATTTTTATCGCAAGTGCAGACAATAGCTCTCTTGGTGTAGGTCTCTCCCCTTTAATTAAAAAATCAAAGTCTTTTACAAAATTTTTAAAACCATTTCTTTTTGATGAAAGTTCTATCGCATGCCTTAGTGCGCCATCTATTGTGCCTTTATCAGTGTTAAGTTCGTTGGCAATTTGATCATATAAAACATTGTTGATATTTCTCTTTTTGCTAATATCATGAACGAGCAGTTTAACCCCATGCAAAATAAACTTAAACCCTTTAATATTGGGGCAAAGCTTCATTATTATTAAATAAGATGTTAATCTTTCTTCTATAAACAAATCATATAATTCATCTGGCATAACATTCTCCAATACAGCAACATTATACATATTTTTTTGTCGAATGCAAGCATTTTTGTAAAAATTAAAATATTTTTTTACAAAATTTTTTATTTACAAAAAAACACCCGCTTTCGCAAGTGCTAATTTTGTTCGTATTCAGACAAGATTTCACTTAAATATTTTTCGCAATTAGAAATTTCTATGCCCATATCTGCCATCTCTTTTATAGCAGCATCTTCAACTAACTGTGCATTATGAGATGGACTATCAAAAGTTGAAACACAATCTTCGAGCACCACTACCCTTGCCGGAGATTGCTTTTGTTTAATGTCCTTAACAAGACTCTGCGAGAAATCCCTAACACAGATGTCAGTACAGCAGCCTGTTACCGCAAATTCTATCTCTTCACCAGAATGTTTCTTCCAAAACTTCTTAAAATTTTCACTTTTAAATCCGTTGGTTGTTTGCTTTGGCATATCCTTAAAAAACTGTTCATATTTTTTCAGCTCTGGGATGAGCTCGCTTTCGCGAGTACCCTTTAAACAATGCGGCGGAAAAGTCTTAAACTCCTCATCGTCTTTGTTGTGGCAATCTCTAAACGCAAATATAGCCCTAAACTGCCCGCTTTCTATGAGTTTTATAATATTAGGTGTAATGTTGTTGATCCTCTTATCCGCAAGTGCGCCCTCATTAACAAATCCATTTACCATGTCAACAATAACTAAAACTTTTTTCATATTTTCCTCTACACGATTTAGTTTACCACAACAACTTTAAAATGTCAACAACGGTATATTTGGGTATTGACAGCAACTGTAATCTATGATAAAATTTTATCATAAATTAGGAGAGAGAAATGGCTGATATTTATGTAATTTTAACGCAAAGCGGATCGTTAACATCAAAATTGTTAAGAAAAATAACAAAAGACGAGTTCACACATTCATCTCTCGCTTTTGATCCATCTCTAAACGAAATGTACTCTTTTGCCAGAAGATACCGCAGCATACCATTTTATGCTGGATTCGTAAAAGAATCAAAAGACACTGGAATGCTAAAAAAATACAAGTCCTCAAATATACAAATCATCAAACTGCAAATTGACACTGAAAAATTACAAGAATTACAAAACACAATTAAAGATATGTATATTGCAAGAAAATCGTATAAATATAGTTTTAAAGGCGTTTTAGCCGCTTATTTTGGAAAAGAATACAAAAGAGAAAAATATTATTACTGTTCTGAGTTTGTAAAAAAGATGCTTGTTGACAGCAATGCTGTTGATAAGTCAGCACTCCCACCAGTCACAAAGCCAATAGATTTTCAAAAACTTGAAAATAAGGAAGTTGTTTATACTGGCCCGCTTGATGAATATGAATTATATTAAAAGATGCAAAAAAGTTGCATCTTTTTTAACATTGTAAAAAGAAGAAGAATACATTAAATTATGAAATTTTTTTGTGACAGTCACACAGACTTTATGACAAAACTAGAAAGTTTTGAAGAAAAATCAAATTATGTTAAAAGCGCAAAATTAAATGGTGCAAAAAAAATTTGCAGCGCAATATTTACAACCGAGCACAACATCACTATAAAAGAACTTACAAAATACAAACAAGAGGTCGACGCTTTAAATCAGTCG
>CADBOH010000110.1 GCA_902796285.1 uncultured Eubacteriales bacterium
AAGTGCAAGTGTAGCTGTTACTGCTGTGTCACACCTTAAAATTCTTTTTCCAAGACTAATTGAGTGAGCATGTTTTTTGATCGAATTTGCTTCTTTTTCAGAAAAACCAGCTTCATTGCCAATAATTACTGCAATTTTTTGTTTATTTTCAAGTATTTTTGGGTCAAATGGTTTTTCTTCGTTTTCATAAGCAAATATGACCAGGTCGTAGTTTGATAAAAGGTTTAGCATTTCTTCAAATTTAATCATGTCATGCACTGGAACAAGCTTTGATCTTTCACATTGCTTGCATGCGGTCATGACTTGTGTGTCAACCCTCTCCCTTTTAAAATCTTTCACCATAGTGTAGTCACTCGTGAAAAAGTAAATTTCGTTCACACCAAGTTCAATAGACTTTGGAATGATATTGTCAAAATATTCTTTTTTGGGCATCATTTGAAAAAGTGTTATCTCACGCTTTGGCAAAGCAGGGCAAAGTTTCTTTTCCACTATACTACAAGTGCAAAAATCCTTTGCCATGTTTGAAAGTTTGCAAGTATATTCAAACTCATCATTTACATATGCGATAAGACAATCGCCTTCCTTCATACGAAGGACTTTTTTTATGTGATTATATTCGCTTCCTGTGATTATTATTTGCTCATTCTCAAGCGTTCCGAAAAATCTTCTCATATTTCTTCCTTTGTTTTAGTATAGCATTTAAAAAGCAAAGTTGAAAGTAAAATTTATTTATATTTAAAAGAATTTGTCGCATGGGTTGTTTGGACGGCACCCGTGATTAATATAATAAGGCTTATATGGATTTTCGCAGCAATCAATATACTTTTTGCAAGGGTGCGGGGAAATGCCAATATTAATTATTATGTTAACTCGATTTGAACTTCGTTGGCATTCATCTCTCATACAAGGGTCTTGGTGTCTATCATAATAAAATTGCATATTTCCTCCTTTATTACTACTATTTGCGATTGGTTTTTAATATTATTAAAGTGTGCAAGTTCTAATTGTTATTATATCTATTATCGGCTTAGTTGTTGGGGCCGGATTTGTAAGCGGGAAAGAGGTGTTAACGTTTTATTCCAGATTTGGTATCTGGTCGTTTTTAGGAATTATTATTTCCTTTTTTATTTTTTGGGGATTAATAGGATTTTTGCTAAATTTTAATAAAAATAATAGTAAAAATAGCAAAATTTTATCAATTATTAGCCTAATTATTACATCAATCTTTTCTTCTGCAATGTTTGCAGGGGTAAACAAATTTATTGTTTTTAAAAATAATATATTAACTTTATTTCTATTATCGGTTGTTTTTTTGTTGTGTTTTTTAATTTTTAAAAATGGATTTCATACACTAAAAAAGCTAAATATGATCTTAGTGCCAGCAATTATTTTAACGATAGTTGTTTTGTTTTGCAAGTATGTGAAAGTTCAGGGCTTTGCTAGTGAAAGCAATTTTTCATTTCTCGCAATTGTGTATGGGATATTTTACTCCATGTTAAACATTGCAAATGGAAGTTTTGTTTTGATAAATCTTGGGAACGAGCTTAGCAAAAAACAAAAAGCACAAGTGTCATTTATTTCGGCACTTGTGCTCGCCTTACTATTAACAGCAGTAAACATTTTGTTACTTCAAAACCCGCAGATCACTTATGCAGAAATGCCTTTGCTTGAAGTGTTGAGCGGTATGGATATAGCCATCACAAGTGCTGTCGTTATGGTAGGAGCACTAACATCGCTTTTGTCACTTATTTATACATCGTCAAGTATTGTTCGAGGGCTGTGCAAAAATGAAATTTTGACATTTTTTATAAGTGTAGTTGTGCCCTATGTTGCAAGCCTGCTCGGTTTTTCATATATCATAACATATCTTTATCCGCTTGCAAGTTCGCTGGCCATAGTCTTGATGGGGGATATATTTTTTAAAAAAGAAAATTAAAAAAAGGTTATTTTCTATTTTTTATACTTCTTTTCAAGAAGGCTTACCAAAAAGTACATTCCGCCAGCAAGTATACAAAGCAATGTTATGCTAGTCATCACTATATCTAGTTTTAAAATTTGGCTTCCATAATTGATTAAATATCCAAGTCCTGCTCGGCTTGAAAGATATTCGCCCATTATGGTCCCGACCCAGCTCATGCCGACATTTATTTTTAGTACTGAAGTAAACTCAGGCAATGCGTTTGGCAAAACTAATTTGCAAAAGATTTGAAACTTGTTTGCGTGCATTGATTTCATGAGAAGTATTTTATCGCTATCACATGAAATGAAAGCGTTTAACATCGAAATTGTTGTAATAACAACACATATTAAAATACACATTACTATTGTTGCGCCAGTACCAGAGCCGACCCAAAAGATAATCATTGGGCCAAGTGCAATTTTAGGTAGACTGTTTAAGATAATTAAATATGGCTCAAAAATTTTTCTTAACTTTTCGCTTGACCATAGCAAAACAGCAAATAAAAATCCAATCGCAGTTGCAAGAACAAAGCCAATTATTGTTTCATATAATGATGTCCAAACGTGTATCCATAGGTTGTTTTTTGCTATTAAATCCGCAAAAGTTATTGCTATTCGGCTTGGGCTTGAAAAGAAAAATGGATCAATAACGCCTGTGTCTGCCAAGAGTTGCCAAAGTCCTAAAAAGATTAAAAATATGCCAATTTGGCTAAAAAGTACAATAAATTTATCTTTTTTTAGTCTTTTTAAGTAAATTTGGCGGGCTTTTGAGTAATTTATCTTTTGTTTTTTCATCAAACTAAGCTTCTCCAAATCATTTCAAAGTAATTGCCAAAACTTGAATCCTCTCTCTTTAAAAGTGGAGTTGCCCCAGCCAGCGATAGTGAGATTTCTTCTTTAACTGTTGCTGGCCTTTTGCTTAATATAATGATTTTATCTGACATGCTTATAGCCTCTGAAATATCGTGAGTAACTAAGAGTGCTGTTTGCTTTTCGCTTTTTATACTGTCGTAAACATCATCGCAGACTTTTAGTCTTGTTTGAAAATCAAGCGCTGAGCATGGTTCATCAAGAAGCAAAAGATCGGGTTCTAGCACAAGAGTTCTAATAAGTGCAACTCTTTGCCGCATGCCACCGCTAAGCTGTCGAGGCTTTTTGTTTTTAAACGCGTAAAGGTCATATTTTTTTAATAACTCTTCAGCAAAAGCCAACTTTTTTTCATCTTTTTTCTTTTTTTGAATTTCAAGTCCTATTGTTATATTTTGCCAGATGGTTCTCCATTCAAATAGATGGTCGCGTTGGAACATATATCCAATTCTTCCATCATTTTTTTCGATTTTCTTTCCATCAAGTAAAATTTCGCCAGAAGACGGGGTTAAAAGTCCAGCAATCAAAGATAGTATAGTTGTTTTCCCGCATCCACTTGGGCCAACAAGGGAGGTAAAATCCTTTTCTTTTAATGAAAAATTTATATTATCCAAAGCATTAATTTCGTTTTGTTTTGTTTGATAATAGTAGCTGACATTTTTAAGTTCGAGTAAATTGTTCATTTGTTTGACCTCTACATTATCAGTTTAGTTTTAAAAAATCGCGGTGTGACAAAATTTCAAAATTTTTGGCAGACAACGTTGTTTTTGCTTTTGTGACAGTTTTATAATACTGACGAAGTTTCAAGGAGCGAGATGGTGGAAGATGAAGATCAAATAAGGAGTGCACTTTTAAAAAAAGCGCTTGGATACAATGCAGATGAAGTTGTTGAGGAATATGCCTTTAATGAAGATGGAGATCTTAAATTATCAAAAAAGAAAGTAACTAAAAAACACTATGGGCCAGATATAGCCGCTGTGAAGGTGTTGCTGGAAAGATATTATAAAACCTACGAAGACAAAATCTCAGCAATGAATGATGAAGAACTTTATCTTGAAAGAGCTCGACTTGAAAAACTTTTAAAGGGAGAGGAAGGTGGAAATTAATCAATGTGGTTATCATGTAAAGTGTGATTTTAATGGCTGCAACAACATTGCCAAATACGCTTTTTCAACAAAAGGATTAATCAAAAGGGATTTATGTTTTTGCGAGGAGTGTCTCAAAGAAATGTACGAATTGCTTGCCAAAATGCAAACCCCACGGGCACTAAAAAGTCCATTTAAATTAAATAAAAAATTAAGGAGAAAAAATGACTAGAGAAGAAAAATTAGTAAAAGAAACGATAGATGATTTTCATGCTCGTGCCGAAAAAAGAAAAAGTTTTGATATTATTTGGCAATTAAACATGAATTTCTTGATGGGAAATCAATATTGCAATGTAGGATATGGCGGAGAACTAGAAGATCAGGATAGGCAATTTTTTTGGCAAGAACGCGAAGTTTTTAATCATGTTGCACCAATTTATGATGTAAGATTTGCAAAATTATCAAAAATAAAACCCGACGTAAATATTATTCCAGCAACAAATGATGAGAGGGATAAACAAACGGCCAAAGTGTCAAAAAAGATATATCAATATGTAAAAAACAAATTGAATATTGACAAGAAGGTTAACCAAGCAATTAAATGGTCTGAGGTTTGTGGTACGGCATTTTATAAAATTGGTTGGAATGCAGGATTAGGCATGGTTGTTGGCAAAAACGATAAGGGAGGCAAAATAAAAAGTGGAGACGTTGAAATAAGCGTTGTCTCTCCATTTGAGATTTATCCAGATTCAAGCGTTTGTGAAAATCTTGAAGAGTGCCAAAGTTTAATCCACGCAAAAGCGCTCTCAGTCGACCAGATCAAAAGCATGTATGGTGTTGAAGTAAAAGGCGATAAAGTCAACACTTATTCTCTTGACAATTCAACAGAAAATGTTGGGGGACTAGGATTTAATGGGGCAGTTTCAAAAGTTGTTTCTTCAATAAAAGACAATAGCGCGATTGTAATTGAAAAGTACGAAAGACCAACTCCGGATTATCCAAATGGTAGACTTATTATCATTGCAGGCGAAAAACTTGTTTACGAGGGTGATTTACCATATTTTCATGGACAGGATAAAGAAAGAGATTTTCCGTTTATCCGTCAAACAAGCATTGAAGAGCCGGGATGTTTTTGGGGGACAAGTGTAATTGAAAGGTTGATCCCTGTTCAAAGAGCATTTAATGCAGTAAAAAATCGTAAGCATGAGTTTATAAACAGATTATCGCTTGGGGTTTTATCTGTTGAGGATGGGTCAGTTGATCTTGATAACTTAGAGGATGAAGGCTTATGCCCTGGCAAAGTTTTGGTTTATCGCCAGGGAGCGACAGAACCAAAATATCTTCAAAGTGAATCAATACCAACAGGGCTTAGCGACGAAGAAAAAGAACTTGGGGAAGAATTTAATAAAATCAGTGGCATTAATGAACTTTTGAGTACAGATTCAATTTCATCTAATATGAGTGGTGTCGCGCTTGAGTTATTGATAGGGCAAGATGAAACAAGATTGAACGCACCAGTAGAGAGTATAAAGATGGCAACTGTCGAAATAGCTAAAAAGATTTTGCAACTGTATAAGCAATTTGCAATCTTTCCAAGGCTTGCAAGGATAGTTGGAGAAAATGGACAAATTGAAATATTCTATTTTTCATCTTCTGATATCACAAGTGAGGATATTATCATCGAAAATCAAAATGACAATAGTTTGCAAACCTTGACACAAAGAAGAGAGATGCTTCTTAAATTGCTTGACAAGGGGTTGCTGTTAGATGAAAAAGGAACTCTTTCAAATAGAATGAAAAGCAAGGTTATGGAAATGCTTGGTCTTGGCATTTGGGAGAGCGCACAAGATATAAACGAGTTGCACATTAAAAAGGCTGACAATGAAAATCTTAAAATGCTTGATGGAGTAAATTGCACAGTTAGCGAAATTGATGAACATGATCTTCACATTAATGAGCATATCGCTTTTATGCTTGGTGAAGATTTTGAAAAGGCAAAACTTTCAAACAACAAAATTGAAACTACTATGCTTGAACATATTAGAGCGCACAGGAAATTAAAAGGAGAATAATTATGGATGAAGAAAGAGAACAACCAAAATCGGAACCGGCAACCGCTTTAAACGCAGCAGATGAGAATAGTGCCGTGAGTGAAATTGGCTCTCAAGAAATTGACCTTGGCAAGTTTAAAAATACGAAGGCTTTGTTAGATGCATATAACAATCTTCAAGCAGAATTTACCAAGAAAAGTCAACAGCTTAGCCAGCTTAAACAAGATAAAATAAACGAAGAAAAAATTGAACAAAAAAGCGAAAATTTACCAGAAAATGATGAAAATTTTGCAAAAAAAGATGAAAATAATGCCGATAATGGTAAAACGATCGAGGATTTAGATAAAAATCTTAGTTTGTTCCTTGAAGAAAATGGTGATGCTGAAAAGTATGGTGATGAGATTAAATCACACATTTTAAACAAAAATCAAAACCCATTTGAAAGGGCGTGGGCCAGTGTTATTCTCTCTCATATTAAAGGGGGAGATGACAAAGTAAATGACCCTATTATCAATCAATATATTTTAAATGATGAGAAAGTAAAAAACAAAATCATAGAAAGTTACCTAGATGAACTTAGTTCATCTAAGCCACCAGTTATGATGTCTTCACAATCGGGAGAAAGGCTGTCTGATATAAGACCAGACAGCCCCAAAACTCTTGAGGAGGCAAAGATCATTGTTGGTAAAATGTTCAGTTAAAATGTATTGAAATTTTTTAACAGGAAAAAGGAGAGAAAATGGTTACATTACAAACAGCAGAAAATGCTTTAAAAAATGTATATTTAGGAGTGGTTGCAAACCAATTAAATGTAAAAACAAATCCACTTCTTGCAAGAATTAAACACTCAAGCAAAGATGTTTGGGGAAAGGAAATTAGAAAATTGGCTCCATTTGGGATCAATGGTGGAATTGGTGCGGGTAGTGAGATAGCAAGCTTGCCACAATCATCAGCAAATGGTTATGTTCAATTTGTCAGCGAACTTAAAAACCTTTATGGTAAAATTGAAATTTCTGACAAAGCACTTAGAGCGTCAGCAAACAATATTGGTGCTTTTGTGAATTTATTGTCAGATGAAATGGAGGGCCTTGTTAAAGCTAGTGCTTTCAACCTTGGAAGAATGCTTTATGGTGACGGCAGTGGAGAACTTGCCGCTGTATCTAGTAATGAAACAAGCAACTTTATAACGGTAAGCAAAACAAATAACTTTATGGAAGGTATGCTTATTGATATATATAATGGCGATAGCAAGATTAACACTCAACCAATAAAAATTTTGTATGTAGATAGAGATCAGTGCAAAATTTTGCTTGACCAAACATTGGCAGTTTCTGGCAGTCTTAAGATTTATCTTCAAGGATCAAAAGGATATGAAATAACTGGCCTTGGAAAAATATTTGACACAGAAGCAACAACCCTTTATGGAGTAAGCAAAACTGATTATCCTTGGCTTAAACCTTATGTTCAAACAGGAGACACTGAAATTAGTGAAACACTAATTCAAAACGCTATTGACTACCTTGATGAAAATAAAGATTCACAAGTAAACTATATTTCTTGTGCATCAAATGTTAGAAGACTTTATCAAGAGCATCTTGCAGCTTACAGAAGAAATATTGATATTATGGAACTTGAAGGTGGCTACAAAACTATCACTCACAATGGTATCCCTGTTGTTGCTGATAGATTTGTTGATAAGGGCACTATGTATTTACTTAACACAAACGACTTTACAATGCATGAACTTTGCGATTGGAAGTGGCTTGAAGGTGAAGACGGAAGAGTATTGAAACAAAATCAAGGTTATCCTACATATAGTGCAACACTTGTTAAATATGCTGAACTTATTTGTGATAAGCCATGTGGACAAGCAAAAATCACAGATATTAAACCAAGTGATGAAATTGAATCAGAACGCATCCCTGTCGATTTGGGAGAATAATTTAGCAAAAAACAGGCAAAAAATAAAAAATTTGCCTGTTTTATTTGTTAAAATCGTTGTTTTTGGAGATTTTTATGAAATATTTGATTGAAATTAAAAACGATTGTTTTTGTATTTGCGAAAGGCTTAAAGATGTTGACGCGAGTTACAAAGTTTTTTTCAACTTAAAAAGAAGGTGCTTTGAAGTACATAGTTTTTTGCAGCACGAATCAACATACTGTTTTACGGTACCGTACAGTGAACTTGACGAGCGGACTATCGATTTTGCGCTAAAAACAAGAAGTGAAAATAGAGAAAAAATTATCATGGAGATTGAAGAAAATAACAGAAAAGTTGAGCAGCAAAATATTAAAAAGAATGCTGATGCATTAAAGGAGTTAATATGCAGGTAAAGGAAATTATAAAACTTGCATGTTCTTTTACTGAAAACGAAGAACTTGTGAGTGATATTGAATGGAATAGGCTTTCAGCTGATGAAATGATTGTGGTGGATTGCCTTATGAATTGTTTTAACCTTATTTGTGATGAAATAGCTACCGATTATGTGCCATGCGTAAAAACACAAACTTTTAATACAAGTTCATTTAAAATTTATCTTAACCAGTTTGATAAAAATGTTTATAAAATTATATCTGTTAAAGATAGCAAGGGAAGAAATATTAAGTATAAAATTGTTGATGACTATATTATGGTGCTTGCAGATAAAGTTGATGTGACATATAGTTATCACCCAGACAAATTAAACATTAATTCATCTTTTACGAGCATGATTCCTGAAAGGGTTTATGCTTATGGGATTGCGAGAGAGTACTACTTTATGCAAACTCTATTTAGTGATGCAGAAACATGGGAAAGCAGATTTAAAAACAGTTTGAAGGTGCCTACTAAAAAAGAGGGCAATTTTATTATGCCGGGAAGGAGTTGGATTTAATGTTTTTTTATAAAAATCTGCTTAAGGGCAAAAAAAGTCAAAAAAAAGAATATTCCTATGATCTTCTTGGCAACAACCAAAAGAGTGAAAAAGATGATAATGTTTTAAAGTATAGTGAGCCCAAAGTTATATTTAATTACATAAACGAGGATGGCGCATTGCGAGCGGGATATGGATTTGAAAATCTTTGCATGCCAACATCAAAAAGCGATCTTGAAAGTGAAACACAAATAAGCGTGAGAGGAAATGCTGTTAGGGGACTTTGGCAAATAAAATGGTACGATTCAACCACAAGCCATACGGATAAATACTATCTGTTTTACTTTAATGATGAAAACTTGATCTGTTATGATAATATTCTTGATAACAGATATATCACACTTATTGTTAACAATACTTTTACTGAGGTTCCTACTGCTACATATTACAGACATGATAGTGAAGATTCACTTTTGCTTTCAGGTGAAGGAAGTAATTTGATGTTAATTTCTGGGGGTGGGGTTTCGCAAAGCGAAAACAACAAAAAGATTGTTTCTTGCTGCACCCACTATGGAAAACTCTTTGCAATAACAAGAGAAAAACGAGGCAACTTGATATATACAGAAAATACAAATATTTTAAGCTGGACAACCGAGGGGCTTGAAGACCTTGACTTTGGTGATGGAAGAGGTAATTTAAACAAAATTATTTCATTTGATGATTACCTGTTTTTGTTTAGAGATTTTGGAATAACAAAAGTATCAATTTACGGCAATGATGAGTTTTCAATCAGCCATATGTATTTTTCAGATTCATATATCTATCCAAATTCAATTGTTCAAGATGGTGATTATGTGTACTTTTTAACAAAGAGTGGATTAAAGGTTTTTAATGGTTCATCAGTGAAGGATGTTAATATAGATTGCATGAGTTATGTAAACGCTTGCGAAAATAGCAATTGCTCGGCAACTTGCTTTGAGGGCAAATATTTTCTTGCATGCAGAGGTGATTTTGGTGATGATGAGGTTATTGGATGCGAAGGCTTTGAAAACGGTTATATCAACAATATGCTTCTTGTTTACGATATCTCAAACGGGCATACAGAAATTACGAGGGGAGTTGATATTCATCAACTGCTTGCCCTAAACAATCCGTTTAAATCAAAACTTATTGCATGTTTTAACAACGAACATATTGGCAAGATTGGCCAACTTACAAAAGATGGACAGCTTTTTGGAGAAAGTTTGAAAGGGCTTATTTCATTTGCAAGAACAGATTTTGGCAAACCTGATGTAAAAAAGAGAATTAGGTCAATTTTGATAAAAAGCGACAAAAATTGTAGCGTTTTTATTGAAAACGAGGATAAAACTTATGAATTTTCAATTTCTGGCAAGAACAAAATTCAAAAGATTAGAGCCAACATTTTAGGGAAGAGTTTTGGTGTGCGTATTGAAGCGGAAGACAACGAAACAAAAATAAACAAGTTTGTTTTACAGGTGGAAGAGTGATTGTTTTTTATAAAGATCATATAAAATCTTTGCGTGAGAAGGAGTTGAATAGACAGGCCCAGGCCATTTGGGAAATGCTTTCGGTGGATGAAGGAGAAAAAAATGGATTTCTGGAGCGAGTTAATAAAAGTTGTA
>CADBOH010000111.1 GCA_902796285.1 uncultured Eubacteriales bacterium
GACCATAAAAACCTGCGACACAATAGATAACAATATTGCCAACCATTGGTCCAGTCAAAAATATTTCAAGCAATATACCTGCAATAATCAATGGCAAAAAAGCAGATGAGGCAAACTGAGAAAGTTTTATTGCAAAATGCCTTAGTTTTAATGGAAAATAGTTATTTGCATCCTGCATAGCGTGACCAAATTCATGTGCCACAACCGCTTGCCCAGCAATTGAATTTTGATCATAGTTTTTTGCAGAAATACTAAGCATCTTTGTTCGCGAATCATAGTTATCAGTAAGCGTTCCGTTAATCTTTCTTGCACGCACCTTTATACCTGTTTCACCGCAAAGTTTATCCACGAGTTCGGCTCCCGTTAATTCAACATCCGTTTTGATTTTGCTATATTTATCATAAGCATAAGAAATTTTTACTTGCGCAACTATTGCAATAATTATACAAATCAAAATTGCAACACCAGAAGCAATATATCCCCAATAAGCAGCCTGCATAATATCCTCCTAATTAAATAATTTTGTTTTTCTTGATAGGCCAGTCCAGCCCAGAATAACCCTTAAAAAATCTCCCCAATATGTGAGCTTTGCATCATTTAAAAATCTTTTGCATTGTTTTACTTGCCCCTCATCACGAAGCACCTCTTTTAAAAAACCTAAACCCTTTTTAGATGCGTCTTTTTCAATCGAAATTGTAATAAGTTTAATAAACAAGCTTGACATAAAAATCAAAACAGCAAAAGCAAGCAAGGCAATACCTGGAATTAGTAGATTTTGACCAATTATTGAAAGCACCCCGCCCGCTATTATACTTGGCAAGAAAAGGTAACCAAGCAATCTAACAGTTTTTCTGAGGCGTGATAACATTTTTAGTTTATTGCCCTCTTTGTCTTGTAGCGCATGCCCAAGTTCATGCGATACTATGGTGTAAGAAGCAAGCGACTGGGTTGAAAGTGTGTTGCCTGACAAAAACAACTTGCCTTTACTATATGCGTCTCCCGCTAGATTTGAAATTTGAACAATTGCTATTTTATTATCAAAATATTTGTGATTTAAATACTCAAAGTATTCAAGCAAAGTTAATTCACAATAAGCCTCAATCTTGTCAAACTCTTTGTATTTTTCTAAGAATCTATCACCAGAAAAATTTGCAACCGCTAGCAAAAATGCAAGCAAGATTGCAGCAGCAATAACTCCAATAATTATAATCCATGTAGTACTCATATAATTATATTAAACCTTTTTACAAAAAATAGCAAACAAATTAGTGCTTTTTCAAAAGCACTAATTTTTCAACATAAAATTCAAAAATACAATTGATATGAAATTTTGTTTTTTAAGTAATGAGCACAATTTGAGTCCCCTTCGCAATTTCACTGCTTACAGGTGGAAGTTGCTGCAAAACAATTTCTCCTTCGCCATCAAGTTCAAAGTCCAGCTCAAGTTCTTTCAATTTAACTGCTGCTTCTGTCAAACTTAAACCAACAAGATCGGGCATAATTACATATTCAACTTTTGCATTAGGATCTTGCTTCTCCTCACCCAAGTATTCAAAAAGTCTTGAAAAAATAAGTTTACCATATGGGGCTGCGACAATACTACCATAATACGCACCAGCGCTAGGCTCATCAACCATCACAAACAAAAGATATCTCGGTTTATCCGCTGGGTATGTGCCAACAAAACTAGAAATATATTTGCCTTGATCAATCCCACCCCCTTCTTTATACTTTTGTGCTGTTCCTGTTTTAACTTGTTATTGCGGGGTAAAAATTAAAATTTATATTTTATATTGACTTCAAACATGTTGTTTTTTTTGTAGATAATATCTATCCTTTTAATGAAAATTTCAATCATTTTATAAAAAAAAGACGTGTTTTTTATGTTTTTTTTGATAAATTTAGACTTTATTATAAAAAATTTACACTTTTTTTCTATACTATTATCTTTGGCGGATACGTCATCTTTAAGGTTATCATTAAGAGTTTTGATAATTTTATCGTATTCATTTTTATCAATTTCATGGTTAATAAATCTTTCGCTGATTAAAAAAAATTCATTATTAAACTTATCAACATCAACACGATTTTTATTGCTCGATGCAACGCAAGGTAAGAGTGAATTTTTGTGCTCAATTGCACTTAATAAGTCTTTCATTAAAACACTTTCTATGGCCTTACGCTTGATTCTATAAATTCTTTTTTTGCTTATAGTATCGCGCACAAAATACGAGTCATCCGCTATTGAATAATACATTCTTTTTGATAAAATAGCGTCAAATAATTTATGTGATATATCTTGACATGACTTTATTTTACGCCTGTTAGATAAGTTTTTGTTTGCCTTTTCAAAAACTTCTTTGCTTACTATTGCCGGGTGTGTATTTTTTAAAAAAACAGCCTTGCTAATCTTACTTTTACCCAAATTAACCGAGTGGCCGCAATACTCAATATCCGTTACTATTTCCCACACTTTTGATTCATCCCAACATCGTGCAGAGTTTTTGTGTAATGGTTTAAGTTTTAGCACATTGACCGCATACTGTGAGCGCGTGAGAACCTTTTCATCATTTAATAACTTGGCGACGGCTTTTGTTGTTAAATCTTTATTTGCAATTAAGTCAAAAATTTTTTTTACAATGTTTGCGCTCTGCTCGTCAACAACCTCCTGTCCCCTCTCGTTAAATTTATATCCATATTTTGGATAAAATGACATGTGTTTTTTTTTAGCCATGTATTCCCTAGATTTTTTGCATTTTAATTTTAATTCTTTAAGGTAGTATTCATTTAAAAAATTTTTTATTGCAACTGAAAAATCATCATAAGAGTTTTGGCTATCATAATTATCATTAACTGATATAAGTCTAACATTGTTTGATGGAAAAAAATCGTCGATTAGCCAGCCAACCTCGCGCAAATTCCTCCCTAATCTCGAAACATCTTTTACTAATAATGTTTTTATCTTTTTTTCGTTAATATAATTTATAAGTTTACTAAAACCCGGCCTATTTAAACTTGCCCCGCTATAACCATCATCAACAAAGATTTCTTCAACTATCATTTTTTTATCCTTGGCATAGTTTGTTAAACTTTCAATTTGATTTTGCACACTTCTGGATTTTGAATCGCCATCAAATTTCCCCTCGTCCTCACGTGAAAGCCTAACATAAATTGCCACATGGTCATTCATATTTAAAACTCCATTGCCCTAATCTCGCTTCTCGGGTAAATTATATTTATCTCATAGTTAAAGTTTTTACATGAACCATTTATTGAGCTTGATGATACAAAAATTTTTTTAATTATTTTGTTTAATGAAGAAAAGTTTAATTTAAAATCCACAGCGCGCTCAAAATTTAATGTCTTTTGCTTTTGTAATCCGGCACATTGTGCAGATTGCAAATTGCTTATTCTAGATAAATTTATTTCTTTCTCATTTAAGTATTTATCAAAAATGTAATCATAAGTTGATAGAGGAATTTTGTTATTACACTTATCTTCAAAAAGTGTTTTTAAATATTGATCAATCATATCATTTTTGTCTTGTATTTTTTTTATTTCATTTTCATAATCAAATAAAAAATTATTCTTTTTACTTAAAAAATCAATGAAAAATGTCGAAATTTCATTAAAATTTGCCACAATTTTATCTTTTAGAAGCAAAAATTCATTTTCGATTATACCTCTTAATCTATCCTTTGTTATCGAATTTGTAGTCGAGCAATTTGGATTTGAGCAGTAATATCTACAACAAAATTTGTCTTTTTTATGTTTATCAACTCTCTTCTCAAACCTCATAACTTTGCCACAATTTGCACAACAAACTATGCCTTTGAAAAGATTTTCTGTTGTTGGTACCCTCCCAGCCCTACTGTTAATTCTAATTTTATTTGCGCTCTCCCATATTTCTTTTTCAACAATCGGTTTATATCGCTCTGTAAAAACAAAACAATCTTTATTTTTGTATCTTTTTTTGTTTTTAAAATCCTTAGATTTTGTTTTTGATGTGATATAATCACCTAAGTATTCACGTTTTGAAATAATATCTCTTACGCTATAACCTGTCCAATGGCACCATTGCGATTGATGCATTTTTAAAATTTTTTGTTTATTGTAGTTGTATTTGATTGCATTATAATAACTGGGCGTTTTTACTTCATTTTCTGTTAAATAACTAGCAACCTTTGTTGATGAGCCAAACTCAATATATTTTTTAAAAATCAATTTTACTATTGGTGATGTTTCTTCGTCTGGCACTCTTTCGTATTTTTCATTATATTTGTATCCAAATATTGGGAAAACAGTATTCTTCGCCTCACCTTTTTTTGCCTTATTATCAAGTGTGAATCGAATTTTTTTTGATATATCTTTTGCATACCATTCATTGATTATATTTTTAAAAGGAACAAACTCATTGCCGCATTCATCAAGTGAATCAAAATTGTCGTTAATCGCTATAAAACGAATATTGTGGTCAGGGAAATACTCTTCCGTATAATATCCTGTTTGAACATAATTTCTTCCAAGTCTTGATAAATCTTTGACTAAAACAATATCTAAATATCCATGCTCAATATCATAAAGCATCTGTCTAAATCCGGGCCTGTCAAAATTTGTGCCCGAATATCCATCATCAACATAGATTTTATGCAGTTTCCATCCTTTTCCAACAACATAATCTTCAAGCGATTTTTTTTGCATGGCTATTGATTGGCTTTCGTCTAATCCATCTTCTCTTGAAAGTCTGCAATATATTGCAACTCTCTTTCCATGCATCTTAATTCTCCCCATCTATTATCGAAAAAAGTTGTTCAAGAAGCCCACACCCCTCTTCTGCAAAAGTTCTCTTCACCATATAAATGCATCCGTCCTTTTTGTACACCTTGTTTTCAGTAGACTCTTTCATACACTATTTTCCTTTGATATAATGTATAAATTAACACACTTATTTAGAACGATTTTAATTTATTTTAGGCATTAAAAAAGATGACAAATGTTGAAAAATGTTGTACACTATTATTGCATTAAAAGGAGATATTTATGTTTACTGGAACTCACTTTGCTTGGCTTGCAATAACAATTGCAATGGTTGCCGTTTTAACCTTTTGTTCGGTCAAATTTAAGTTTAAATTTAAGTCTGTAATGCTTGCAGCGATAATCGTATGTATAGTGTGCATCATAGAACGTATTGTCACTGGAATTATACCTGCTGATATAAATGGTGATGTATCTTGGGGGTATGTTGTTAATCAAACTGAAATCCCGCTTCACTTATGTTCAATTATGGTTTTTGCATATATTGCGCTCTACTTCTTGAAAGATGGAAAGGTAAAAGATACTATTAAAAGTTTTGTTGCTGTTATCGGCATCATGGGAGCAGTTGTAGCATGTCTCATCCCAACGCAGGGCACCGGATTTGCCAACCCTAATACCTATGAATATTTTATTTATCATGCAGCGTTAATTTGGATTGGACTTTATCTACTAATAACAAAACAAGCCAGCATGAAGTTATCGGCTTATTTAAGAAATTTGCTTGTGGTTGGTTCTCTCGTTTTAATAATGTTGTTTGTTGACAGCGCACTTAGCGTATATCATGTAAATTACTTCTTTCTGGTTCGTCCACCTATGGAAAATTTGCCAATATTAAATTTAGACCATGGTTGGATTGTTTACTTTATAACTATTATTGGATTTGGCTTGCTTGCAATCACCTTGTTCCACTTGCCCGCAATAATTAAGGAGTTTATTGATAAAGATAAAGCAAAAAAACAAGCTCAATTGGAGCAAGTTGAAGATATAGACAATCAAAAAAAGCACTAACATGTGCTTTTTTTATTTTTGATTTTGTTTATAATATTGAAATAACTCTTCCGTAGCAAGCGCCATCTTTGTAACAGAAAACTCGTTACCATCTGGATAAACATAACATGTATCTGTTAAAGTATTAAGGTCAATACAATCCCTTTTTCTCAGCTTGAAATTATACTCAATATGAACAGAATAAGTGGTTTTTGCTGGAATTTCAATTGAATAATCTTCACCCTCAAAATTACCTTTTAGAAAAAAACCATTCATGTTATGTTCAAAATAGGCTTCCCCTATTGGAATAAACTTATTATTTGGTATAGCATCAACAATTGCCTTAGATGAAAAACTATAACGATTTTCCCACACTTCTTTTCTTACATTAAGCCTTTCCCACTCATACCAATCAGGAATATGAGAAAATTCAGTTTCTCCGTCAAGCGCTTTTAATTCCCCTAGTTCTGTCATCTGCCATTGTTTGCCGCAGTTGTCACATTTAAGTATATCTAAATTTGATGACATATGATATTCTTTTAAGCAATGTGGGCATTGATATAACACCTTTTCAAGCCCCTCAGCGCGTTTTTTATATTTAACCTTAATGTTGTTATCCTTTTGCCACTTAA